>CAMDKO010000087.1 GCA_945901155.1 Pedobacter schmidteae | reverse complement strand
AACCAGGTTGCTGGCAGCATGGTTCTGATAACCGGATCTTCATTGTATTCCCTGGATACAATCACCCACATATCGATCTTATTTTTATCCATGAGGGAGGGCAAAAGATTATTTAATCTATCGGCCAATACTTCATCGATAATTCTAGCTTGTTCTTTTAAGGGTAATACTTGTGCATGGGTAGCCATGCCAATCAGAATAAAGGCAAGCCATGCGGATAATTTCTTTCTCATAGTTGAACTTATGTTGGTATTAGAGGTCTTTTTTAAATTCAAATATTGGCATTATTTTTTAAAAAATTACTGGGAACGCGTCTCTGCGAGATAACTCTTCTAAATAAATAAAGCCCCTAAATTTGTCTCTGCGAGACAAACAATCTAAAAAAATACTCTCGCGAAGACGTTAAGGGTTTTCAATTAGTATGAAATTTTGTTTCCGTCATTACTTTGCGTCTCTGCTACGGACAATATGCTATTATATGTTGTCCCTAAATAATAAAATTAGCTCAAAAAAAAGCCACTAAGCAAAGCTTAGTGGCTTAAAATTTAAAGGAATTTTACCTGATAAAATTATTTAGGTAAAACTACAGAGTCAATCACGTGAATTACACCATTGCTAGCACCAAGATCGGTTGCAACAACGGTAGAAACTCCACCTTTCTCATCAGTCAAAATTACTTTTCCGCCTTTTAATGAAGCAGTTAAAATTCCACCACTTACAGTTTTTACTTTTAATGAACCTTTAGCATCATTAATAGCTTTTACAACTGCTGCAGCATTCAAATTACCTGCAACTACATGATAAGTTAATATTTTAGCTAAAGTAGCTTTGTTCTCGGGCTTTAATAAGGTTTCAACAGTTCCTGCAGGCAATTTTGCGAATGCAGCATTTGTTGGAGCAAATACAGTAAAAGGACCTGCACTTTGTAAGGTTGCTACTAAGTCGGCAGCTTTTACAGCAGCAACTAACGTGGTGTGATCACTAGATCCTACAGCAACATCAACGATAGTCTTTTGAGCGTTAGCAGAAAATGCAATGGATAATGCGGCAAACAATGTTAAAGCAATTGATTTAATTTTCATTTTTCTATTTTTTTAATTAGTGTAGTATTATTTACGCAGATTCCAATTGAATAGTTTTTAGAAATTGATAATTATTTTAAAGAGATTTTAATTTCTAATAAAAAATAGCATAAATGTATGTTTACGGGTGTTTTATTTTAAAAAAATCTTTATAAATTAATTTATTGAAATCTTAAAAATCATCTCAAGGTATTTTATCTTAGAGAAAGAATTTCAACTAGCCTATAGCTCCAGCAATGAACAAAAACTTTCTTCCATGGATTGTATTAGCATTACTGTTTGTTGCTACAGGTTTAAGTTTTTTAGACCGTCAGGTTTTATCGATGACCATCATAAAGATTCAGGCTGAATTTAAATTTTCAGATGTAGAATATGGCTTTGTAAATACCGCCTTTTTAATCAGCTATGCTTTGATGTTTACTGTTGGTGGCAGATTAATCGATACCTGGGGCAGCAAAATTGGTTTGGCGGTAGCGGTTGGGATTTGGTCTTTGGCATGCGGACTGCATGGTGCGATGACCGGTTTTTATCAATTGGTAGCATTCCGCTTTTTACTGGGAATTGGAGAAGGTGCTTGTTTTCCTGGTGCAGCAAAAACAGTTTATGAATGGTTTGATGAAAAGAAGCGTGGATTAGCCAATGGTATTGCCATCGGCGGAGCTGCCATGGGCGCCGTAATTGCTCCACCCTTGATCATATTGATTTCAAGTCAATTTGGTTGGAGATGGAGTTTTATCATCCCGGCTATAGCCGGAATTGTTTGGGTTATTATCTGGCTGTATATTCCCTGGGGGGAAAATAGTCATGCGAAAAAAAATCAGAGCCTTGTTAAACAATCTGTGATACCTTTTCTTACCATTCTGAAGAACAGGGCAGCCTGTACCTTCATTCTGATTCGATTTCTTCTTGACCCCGTCATGTATTTTATTATGTTTTGGGTTCCTAAATATCTGAACACAGAGCGAAATGTTTCTTTTGAACAAATTGGGAACCTCTTCTGGATTCCTTTCCTTGCTTTAGGAATCTCCAATATTATTGGGGGATGGTTTTCGGATAGACTTGTTAAAAATAATTTTTCAATTAATCGTGCCCGGAAAACAGTCATGGGTATTGCAGCGTTACTTACTGTAGTCGCTCCCTTTATCGCCACGGTTTCATCAGTAGAAATGGCTGTCGGCTTAATGGCTGTAATTATGTTTGCTCATGGTTTTTGGATCACGAATTACATCACAGCCATTTCAGATATTTTCGGTAAAAATGGTACATCAACCGTAGTTGGACTCTCAGGTACGGCCGGTGCAATTTCAGGCTTAATTATTAACCCATTAATCGGATTGATTGTACAAAATTATTCATACACCCCAATTTGGATTGCATCCGGCATTTTATACCCATTGGCTTTTATTCTTCTTATTGTTTTTATCCGGAAGATTCAGCCCTTTAACTTTGAGTCAAAACAGATATTTAATTAGTCAAAATATAATAGATCATCATTAATAATATGAATAAGAATTTACAAAATGATTCGCAAATAAGCTCTAAACCTCGTATTGTGCGGAGAAAGCAAACAGTTGCAAGAATTGGTGTGTTTGGTGTAGGTTATTATAAGTACTGGAGCCAGTTTGAAGGGCTATTAGATGCCCTGAAAGCCAAACAGGATGTCTTTCTCAAAAAACTGGAAAAACATGAGGTAGAGGTTATAGATTTTGGGATCGTGGATAATGTTAAAAGTGCCTATGATCTGGTTCCGGTATTAAAGGCATCAAACCTGGATCTGATCTTTTGTGATATGCTTACCTATGCTACTTCCAGTACTTTTGGAACGATTATCAGAAGTATTGATGTGCCAATTGTCATGGTGGCTTTGCAGCCGGATAAAGCAATGGATTATGCTAAAGCCAGTACATACATGCAATTGTATAACGATGATATATGCTCTTTACCTGAATTTGCAGGTGTAGCAGTAAGGATGGGTAAAAAGGTTCCTGAAATGATTATCGGAACATTGCATGATGATCCACAATCGGATTTGGAAATAGAAGAATATTGTCGGATTGCCAAAGTTTTACATGACGTCAAAACAGTAAGAATAGGGCATATTGGGCATCCAATTGAAGCTATGCTTGATATGCATACAGATGCTACCATGATAACTGCTCATTTTGGGGCGCATGTAATTCAATGTGAGGCACATGAAATAGTTTCGCAATATGATAAAGTTAGCGATAGCGAACTCATTGCCGCAAAAGAACGAATCCTTGATTTTTTCGATACACCTGATCCCGTCTCAGATCCAATATCTGAAAAGCTGAAAGAAGAAGATTTAATCACTGCCGCTAAAGTTACTGTAGCCCTTGAAAAATTTGTAGATGAAAAGCAATTGGATGGTTTGGCGTATTATTATGAAGCTGAGGATAATAGTAACACGCGATTAGTGATGTCTAATCTGACTGTAGGAAATTCCCTGTTAACCGGTTCGGGCTTTCCGATGTGTGGCGAATCAGATCTCAAAACCTGCCTTGCTATGTTGATTATGGATCGACTGGATATTGGAGGTAGTTTTGCTGAGTTTCATCCGGTAGATTTTATAGACGATTTTGTGTTGGTTGGTCATGATGGTCCTCATAATGTTGCCATTGCTGAAGGTAGACCAGTTTTACGCAGTCTGAAAAAGTATCATGGTAAACCTGGATTTGGAGCCGGTGTGGAGTTCAAGATAAAAGAAGGACCAATTACTATATTAAGTATCAGCTCAAATTTTGAGGGTAAATTCAAATTTGTTGTTGCGGAAGGGGAATCTGTTAAAGGTGCGATTCCGGCAACCGGAAATACGAATACCCGCGGCTATTTTAAGGAGAATGTAAGGGTTTTTATTCGCCGATGGACTATGGAAGGGCCTACACATCATTTTGCTCTTGGCGTTGGTCATCATGCCGAAACCATAAAGAAAATTGCTAATTATCTGAATATTGAATGTGTAATTATTGATTAATTGGAATTGGTTGTACAATCCGTAGAGCCGCTTTGGTCAACTGTACCAAAGCGATTTATATTGTACAGAAAAAATCAATGGTGTTAATCGATGGAAACTCTACCGAAAGTGGTGCAGCACTCTGTCATTACAAGCGCATCGCTCTGTTAAATATTTTGTTGGGTTCACGTTAAATTAGTGACATTAGGCGCGCCATCAAGAATCTTTATAAACTCAATAAATCAAAACTACGTGTGTATTTGAGTGTCACACTCTGCGTATCCATCAGGTCAAGCAAATCTTTATCTTTTACTATATTGAATACCACAAATAAACCATTATTTGCATTTTGCAGCCAGCCAAACCGTGCATTTACAGAAGTAATTCTCGATCTGTTGTTATATTGAACCAGGCTCTGAACAAACATACGGGGTGTAAATGAATAAGCTAGACGATTCCCAAGTATAATTGCTTTCAATTCTCCGTTTGGTAGGTTCAATATATTGTAGTTAACAATGGCCGATGAATTCAATTTATCTCCAACTCTGGCTTTTACAGTTGCCGTTGTAGCTATTCTGTCTCCTCCAAAATATCCTCCTATGATTGTGCGTGCATTTAATGAGACTGCTTTGTTTTGATTTGTTATCATAACCACTTGCAGTTCATTATGTTTATAGATTGCCTTGGGCACTGAAACCCCTGATAACTTGAAATCCTTCAGAACCCCTTCAGTTGTATAATTTACTCCTGAATGTATTTCTAGTCCGCTTTTCCAAACCCAGTGATTATCAATATGAAGGTAGCTCGTAACTAAATTTCCATTAAAATCAGCATATTGTCTGAAGGAGATATGAGGCCTGAGCTCTAGGAAATTTAATAAATTATCCGGTCTCCATCTATGCTGGATAAAAAATTCAGGTTTTCTGAAAGCAGTCCTTTGAAGAAAACCTACTTCGGGATTGAAGCCTTCACCTAATTCGGTGTAGGCTGCTCTGAGTTCCCATCTTTCCCAATTATAACTGAACTGAAGTTTATAGGAATGATCAGAATCGGTAATTCCGGGAGTTGCACTTTTAGCTAGAAATCCGGATATCTGTGCCTTTTGGCCAAGACCCCATCTCCCGTCTACCGCCATCACGTGATTGTAATCATCATTGCCATCTCCCATTCCTGTTCTGTTTATAAATGCCCCTCCAATGGATGATCTGCTTTTTGGAAAATCGTGGTTCACTCTGGCCATGTTATAGCTGTTCTTATCAATACCAAGGCTCTGAACATCGTCTGTGAACATGCTTAATAATCCCACGTTGGTTTGCCCAATTTTACCTGAAACTCGTCCTCCTCCCGTAATCGGTATAATATTTCCATTTTCACTAATTCCAATCTTCCGACTAAAAAATAAATCTACTTCACCTGGACTTCCAACTGTAAACTGTCCTGCATTTTCAAGGAAAAATGGCCTCTTTTCAGGAAAAAATAAGTTAAACCGATCCAGATTCACTTGCTCATCATCTACCTCAACCTGTGCAAAATCAGTGTTATAGGTTAAATCTAATGTCAGACTTGGCGTTACACTATATTTCAAATCCATTCCGGCCTCAACATTTGTATTAGTTTTATTAGGCACTAATGACCTGTTGTTAACTGCTTGACTAAGCACGTATGGAAATACTTTGAAATTACCTGGATTTTTAAGATTTAATCCTTCCAGCTTACCAGCCAAAGACAACCTTTTCAGATCAAAACCTATTGGAATAGTTGCCCAGTAAGCGGTTTCAGTAGTTTTGCTGATGTTCCTTTCAAAATTGATGCCCCATATCAGGTTTTCTCCAGCAGTAAATCTCAATGAACGCAATGGAATGGCAAACTCTGCACTCCATCCATAATCTCCGATTTCAGTTTTTACATCCCAATCTGCATCCCAGTTTAAGTTGATACCTCCAATGACACCTCCCTGCTGGCGGTTAGTATTTAAACTCCCTTTACCTTCATTATCAATTTGAGCATCGTATTCCATGCCATCTGAATTGGTTCCGAATAAAAATCCATTTTGAGTATCGTTATAAGTATCGAGGATAAATAGAAAACTATCATCATCCGTCAGATCAGCATCTCTTCTTGAGTCAGAAACTACTATTGCTTTTGGATCTTTATGGTAACAGATAGCGGATACATAAAACATTTTATCGGTATAGGCAACCCTTATGACTGTCTTTTCGGTTGCAGGAGCACCGACATTAGGCTTGATTTGTGTTAAATCACCAATGGGCTCTATATTTTCCCAAAATGAATCGCCTAGTATTTTTCCATCTATAATCGGAGCTTGATTAGATAATTTGGCTTGAACAGTAGGTCGGTTCGCGACTGATGACTGGGTTCGATTTTCCTGAGCTTCAACATAAAGTGAAAAAATCAACAGGATTGATATTATCCAAAAAGATTTATGCTGAATGGTCATGTCTGGTATATAATTTTGTTTTATGATGGCGCAATTTAGTTTTATATTCAATTAATCCAAAAGGCGCTGTGTAACCTCTTTGTTGAGTTTCGATGCAAGCATCTGAGATTTTGTCATTAAATATCAAATCTTTCACAGCTCACGATTTGTAGTTGATTAGAAATTTCGATTCCAGCGGAGGCTGGAACCTCCCCGCTAGCGCACGCGTATCGCTTTTGCTTCTTAATTTACTTCCTGGAACGCGTGCAGCAGCGCCGCACCGTCTGTTCCTATGAAAAACAGAACAGAGTAAAATAAACCGTTCTCGCGCTTGGCGCAGTGGGGAATAAAGAGCACCACAATTGATTGCCAGCACGATGTTCTTAAGTACGAAGAAGTTTCCGTTTAGCACTAAAACCCCCATTGCAGCCAAACGCGTGTTACAGGTGGTTCTTCATATCCATCATCCCATGCAATATTCTGATAATCTCGACTTCCTTTTCAGTTACGATTCTGTAAAATATTACGTGTTGTCCAGTTTTAAAACCTAGAACATTTTTTTCAACTACTTCGTATGATTTTCCTAGTTTAGGTTTATGAGCTATTTCTTGACAAGAATCGATGAGTAAAGAATAATATAGTTCTGCTTGATTCTCAGACCAATTATCAACTGTATAATTCCAAATGTCGCCTAAATCTTGAACTGCCTTGTTGGTTAAGTAGAACTTAGCCATTTCTTTTTCTTGACTTCAGAGTTTCTAAATGTTTTTTTGGTTCAAAATCGATAGCGCGACCGCTTTCAATACCTTCACGGATTGCATTACGCAAAACAAGTATGCGATTTTCTTCTTCTTCCAAAAGTCGAAGTCCTGCGCGTACCACTTCACTAGCATTATTGAAACGACCATTGGAAACTGTTGATTCTACAAAGCTTTCAAAATGATTACCTAATGATATAGATGTGTTTCTGCCCATGATTTATACATTTTCAGTAAAGTTACCAAATTTTGGTAATATAGTAATTCGTTTTTAGATATTTTTGAGGGAATCACCTATACCTTGCCGGAAATACTGTTGAGGAAAGGGCTGAAATGACCTATACCACACAGGTATTGCTTTCAAAAAACAAATTATTATTCCTCCAGAGCTTAATCTGATGTATTAAAACCGTATTATTTTATCATATGTCAAACTCAGCTTAAATTAGGGCTTGCAATAGCTCCTACATCTGATTTTCAAACATTGAGAAGAATCGAAGCCATAGATTCTGAACCATTTCCGCCAATGAAAATGCATTAAATTTGATCAGTATTTAAAATGGAATTAAGGGAATGATAATTTTAAATACTTTTAGATAATGAATTTTTATTTCGCTTACCTTGAATCACACCATGAAACAATATTTTCTTTTTAGTTATTTTTTACTTGCAGGTTTAGTTTGTTTCTCACAAACCAAGTCTTATGACTTTCGGGATAGATTAAATGGTAAGCCAATTTTTGAAAACGGATACATAGATCAGCCATATGTGGTGGTTCTGGATTCTGGCGAATGGCTTTCTGTATTTACTACGGGTTTAGGAGAGGAAGGTTCTGGTGGTCAGCATATTGTTTCATCGGTTTCCACCGACAAGGGAAATTCCTGGTCAAAGCCTGTTCTGATTGAAGAACCATCCGCCGAATCAGCATCCTGGGCCATGCCCTTCAAGACTAATTATGGCCGCATTTATGTGTTTTACAATTATAATGGTGATAAAATTCATAGCCTGAATTCTCTTACTAATATTCGTGAAGATATGTTGGGCTGGTATTGTTTTAAATATTCGGATGATAAAGGTAAAACCTGGTCAAAGCGCCACCGCTTGCCGATACGTACTACCTTGGTTGATCGAAACAATGACTGGGCAGGAAAGGTCCAGATCCTTTGGGGAATTGGTAAGCCAATCAATGTAGGTAAACAAGGAATGATGTTTGCATTTACCAAGCTCGGAAAATACATGCTAGATGATGGGGAAGGCTGGTTTATGCGATGTGATAATATTAATTCGGAGCGGGATCCTGAGAAGCTAAAATGGAATAATCTTCCCGAAGGTGATAAAGGATTACGCAATCCTGATTTTGGCTCGGTGCAGGAAGAACAAAATATTGTTGAGTTGAGTAACGGCACTTTGTATTGTATGTATAGAACAGTGATGGGGCATCCTGCCGAGTCGTATTCCTACGATGGCGGTAAAACCTGGACTATGCCTCAGATTCCGAAGTATTATACTGGAGAACTGATCAAACATCCACGTGCTTGTCCGCGAATTTTCAAAACAAAAAATGGAAAATATCTTTTTTGGCAACATGTTAACGGTGGCTCGGATTTTGAAAACAGAAATCCTGTTTGGATTAGTGGTGGCATCGAATTAGATGGTAAAATCAGCTGGTCTCAGCCCGAGATATTGCTTTATGCACCCGGACTGTCTAAAGAAAGATTAAGCTATCCTGATTTGGTTGAACAAGATGCTAGATACTGGATTACGGAGACTAACAAATTGAAAGGCCTGAGTCACGAAATTGATCCGGATTTCTTTGAGAAACTTTGGGGGCAGTTTAACCTAAACACGATATCCACCAAAGGTTTGGTGATAAACAAAATGGGTGGCGACCTGATTAAAAAAGAATTTAGTCTGCCCGCCATAGAGGAGCCTTCAAAAGGAGAGGGATTCACCATTGATCTGGTAGCAGACATTACCAGATTGAAGGAAGGCGAGTTGATTTGTGAAAGCAGGGATAAGGATGGCAAAGGATTTTGGCTTGAAATGAGTGCCAATTATTCTGTAAAATTTACCATGACAGATGGTGAAAAGACCACATCCTGGAACTCTGATGCAGGATTGATCAAATTCATAGGTACTACCGAGATTTCGCTTATTGTTGATTACCGGGCAAAGATTATCAGTTTTGTGATCAATGGGGTATTTAACGATGGTGGTAAGGAACGTATGATTGGTTGGGGTCGGTTAGATAATACCATGGGTGCTGTAAGCACAAATAAAATTAATATTGGAGCTATACGGACTGGTGGTGGATTAAGGGCGGACAATGTTGTCAAAGCCTTTCGATTTTATAACCGACCACTAACGGTTACCGAATCTGTAGGAAATTACAGGAGTCAATTGAATCCATCAGGTAATTTAAGGTAAATCATCAAACAAAATTAGATTCCTATCTTGCTGATGCGGTGGAATAAAAGGATAAGATGAAAATTCTTACCACTTTGCCTTCCCTGCTGGCGCGCGCGTGTCGCGTGTGCCCAACTAATAGCCAATAGGTTTTGCAGTATTTATACGAGGTTAAAATCACGCGCCAAAGGCGCGCGCTAGCGGTTAGCGCACGTATCTATATGAAAGAAAAATGGCTCTCGCAAAGACGCAAAATATAACATCGAAACTATATGAATATAAATACTATGTGGCCATCTGCGTCTTTGCGTCTTAGCGAGAGAAAAAAAATTAAAAGGTCAACAAGCGAGCTCCAGCGATGAAACTGCAAAAATCAATTTAATTGAATATCCTCACTACTGGAAAGCCCTTTAAACTGTACTTCAATTTTCGGGGTTTCATCTCCAGCGAAATCCGAATCGATTAAAATGATATGTGCTCCGGGAGCAACGCTTGGGGGTTTATTTTGTAATTTGAAGGATCCTTTTGGTTTACCATTTTTATCGTATAAACGGATTGTTTCAGTACCATCACAAACCAGGCTTTCACCAAAAGCTAATTCAACAGGGAATAAAAGTTCCTTATACTTGTCGATTTGCATTTTTATGTTCTTCACACTACCCGTTTCGCCTGTAATCTGCATTCTGAATTGTAAAGGCTGCTCCTTCCATGGGTACTGTAAATTCCATGTGGTATGTGTAGGTTCGCCCGGTTGACGCTCAAATTTTTCTCTGGTAAAAACAGGCGACATCGCATACTGATGTAGCGTCCAT
>CAMDKO010000086.1 GCA_945901155.1 Pedobacter schmidteae | reverse complement strand
TTAGACAGGGTTGAGTGGGATGTTGAAGTTGATTTTGAAGGTGAATACAATGCCGAACTGGTGTGGTCTGTTTCTGATGATACAGCCGGAAATGAGTTCCTGCTCGAAGCCGCTAAGCAAAAACTGACCGGAACTATTGACCGCAGCGGATCATGGGAAATTTTCAAGTCAAAAAAAATTGGTAAAATTAGACTTAAGCCTGGAAAACAGAAGATCGTTTTCAAATCCAATAAACCTAATGTAGATGCCGGGATGTTAGACCTCCGCGAAATTAAATTAAGTCTGGTTAAAAGCAAATAAACATTCATCTTCAAAATTTATATAAAATGCAAACCTTAAAAAATAATCTCTGGTATTTATGCTTTCTTTCTGTATTATTCATTGGATTTTCGGAAAGTTCTATGAAAGCGGAGGCACAAAATGCAAAATGGAATATGGGAGTAGCCTTGTATTCTTTCAACCGCTTTTCATTCGCTGATGCCCTTGATAAGGCAGAAAGTGCCGGAGTAAATTATGTAGAAGGTTTTTCTTTCCATAATCTGGGGAAGGACTTCAATGGCAAAACGATGGCTTCGACAACAAAAGAAGACATCCGCAAAATGAAGGAAATGCTCAGTAAAAAAAATCTTAAAATGCAATCCATGTATGTTAGTGGTGCTAAAAACGAAGCCGATTGGAAGCATTATTTTGAGCTGGCTAAAGAAATGAATATGCAACACCTGGTATGTGAACCTGAAAAGAAATCATGGGATATGCTGGATAGTCTGGCAGGAATATATAAAATCAAAATAGCTATTCATGAGCACGCGAAAGGTAAAAGCCTATACTGGCATCCTGATTCTGTAATCGCCGCAATGAAAAACCATCCCAATTTTGGCGTATGTGCTGATCTGGGACATTGGGAAAGAAGCGGATTGAATCCTGCGGAATGTCTAAAAAAACTGGAAGGAAATATACTTGGAGTGCATCTTAAAGACATTCATCAATCTGATAACCCGGAAGCTAATGATGTAATTATTGGCAAAGGTGTAATTAAATTCCCCGCTATTATAGATGAACTAAAACGTCAGCGTTTTAAGGGTGTGATTCATGTTGAATGTGAGCACAAAATGGAAAATAATCTGGCTGAGGTGATTGCGGGAAAGAAATATTTCGAGGGATTATATAATAAAGTCAATTAGATTGCTAGGAAATCAAAACAATTAAAAGAAATCAATCTGAACCTAACATGAAATCATTCCACGAAATCTTAAAAAGAAATGTATTTTATCAAAGAAATAATTCATTTCTAATCATATTATTTATTCTTTTCCCTTGTAAAATACTGTTGGCACAACAAGGCGAATCAACATTCGCATGGCCTGAGGGAAAGCAAATAGCAATCAGTTTAAGTTTTGATGATGCCCGGGCAAGTCAGGTAGATGCAGGAACAGCTCTGCTCGATCAATATGGAGTTAAAGGCACGTTCTATGTGGTTCCAAATTCTGTCAAACAAAGACTTGAAGGCTGGAAAAAAGCGGTTATCAGTGGTCATGAAATAGGGAATCATTCTTTCAACCATCCCTGTACCGGTAATTTTCCATGGTCAAGACAAAAGGCTATTGAGAATTATACACTAAAAAAAATGCGGAATGAATTAATTCTGACCAATAAGGCCATAAAGGAATTACTTGGAGTTGAGGCTGAGGTGTTTGCTTATCCTTGCGGACAAACCTATATCGGCAGAGGCAAAAACACAAAAAGCTATGTTCCTGTTGTATCCAAGCTATTTCTGAGTGGCAGAGGCTGGTTAGATGAAGGTCCAAATGCTCCTCAATTCTGTGATCTTGCCCAGTTAACAGGGATGGAAATGGATGGTAAAGATTTTGATCAAATTTTACCACTGATCGAAAATGCAAAAAAGTCTGGCGCCTGGCTAGTTCTTGCCGGCCATGAAATGGGTGCATCCGGAAATCAAACCACCAGATTAAGCATGTTGAAAAAGCTGATTGAATATGCACAAAACCCAGCAAACGGAATCTGGATTGCTCCGATTGGAACCGTGGCTAAATATATTAAAGGGCAGAAGGGGTAAATTAAGTTTTTAGAGATCTAATGAACAATCTGTTAAATAATACTAAACATTTAAGTCTATGAAACGTTTAAGAAGTTATCCTAATCTAAATCCTCAACAAACACAGGTTCAAAAATTCTACAATTCGGGATTTACTCTGCAATCCGTATTCAAGCCTAACATCACTTCCTTATCGATGCTTTTAATAGCGCTTACCTTATGTTGCTCTTTAAATTCATCTGCGTCCGAAATATACATTGGAAAGTCTGAGGCAAATATCAGTCCCACCTTACCAGTGGCTTTAATGGGTCAGTTTAATCTTCGGATTGCGCATACCGCCGCCACTCCTCTGACTGCCAATGTAGTAGCCCTAGAATCAAGAGAAGGTACAAAATCACTTGATGCGGTTATTTTCGTTTCCTGCGACCTCGTTTATATCCCTACACCATTACTTTCAATGATTCGGATAGAAGTAGCAAAACAGATACCCGGCTTTGACGGTAGTAAGATTATTCTGAATGCGACACATACCCATACTGCACCGGTTTTGGAAGATAATATAGATGAGTCCTCGTTTTTATATCAGATACCCCGAGATGGTGTAACCCCGGTCAGTGCTTACAGGCTTCTCTTCGTAAAGAATGTGGCCGATGCAATTGTTAAAGCCTGGAATAGCCGTAGCCCTGGCAGTGTAAGCTGGGGCCTTAACAGAGTCGCAGTACCCTATAACCGTCGTGCATCTTATGCGAACAACACCACCACAATGTATGGTAAAACCAATGTCCCTGAGTTTCGTAACCTAGAAGGTTATGAAGATCACGACATTAATTCCCTTTTCTTCTGGAATAAGGCAGGAAAGCTGATTGCAATGAGTATTGACGTTGCATGTCCGGCACAGGAAGTTGAAGGCCGTTCGGAGGTAAATGCAGATTACTGGCATCCGGTTCGAATGGCTCTAAAGGAAAAATTCGGGAATGACTTAACTGTACTGGGTTGGATTGGTGCTGCAGGAGATCAGTCTCCGCATATTATGTATCGCAAAGCAGCTGATGAACGGATGCTTAAACTAAGTAATAAAACACGTATGGATGATATAGCAGAACGTGTAGTATCAGCTGTCGAGGAAACCTATAAAACAGTAAAGAATGATCAATATCGAAATCTGCAACTGATTCATAAGGTAGAAAAAATCAAGTTGCCGGTGCGGGTAATCACAAAAAAGGAATACGAGGAATCCAAAATTGTGCGGGATGATGCGGCAGCTCTTATTGCAAAAGATCCCAAAGCTGCAGACCAGCAATATGCAAAAATGACCTGGTTTGGAGATGTTCTCAAAAGATATGAACAGCAAAATACAAATCCAGATTATGAAACAGAAATACATGTTCTACGTATTGGGGATGCTGTAATATGTACCAATCAATTCGAACTGTTTACTGATTATGGCATACGCATTCAGGCACGCAGCAAGGCATTACAAACATTTGTGGTTCAGCTTGCAGGTCCGGGAACCTATCTGGCTACAGAAAAGGCCATCCGGGGTGGTGGATACAGCGCGGTCTGTCAGAGTAATATCGTTGGTTCAGAGGGCGGACAGATTCTAGTTGATCGGACTGTTAAATTAATTGATGAAATGTGGGCTGTAAAAAAATAATTAATTTTCATGAGTAACAATCTAAGATTATCGGAGATGCGATTTATCAGAGTTTTTTAATTAAAAATGGATATTATCTTTGTCATATTACCATTATTGTTATTAATGTATGCAGCATACAAGGGTTTTAGTGTTATCCTTTTTGCACCATTAACGGCATTATTGGCAGTACTTTTAATTAATCCAGCCTGGGTTCCTGCTTTTTTCACAGGCATTTTTATGGAGAAAATGGCAGGGTTTGTAAAGCTATATTTTCCGGTATTTTTATTGGGTGCTATTTTCGGAAAAGTGATTGAACTATCTGGTTTTGCGAAATCCATTGCCCATTTAGTAATCAAAGTTATTGGTGAAAGCAAGTCAATGCTTGCTATAGTATTAGTTGGAGCCTTATTAACTTATGGCGGGGTATCGCTTTTTGTAGTCGCTTTTGCCCTGTACCCATTTGCATCTGAGCTTTTTAAGAAAACTAATATTCCAAAGCGGCTCATTCCTGGCACTATTGCTTTAGGTGCCTTTACATTCACGATGGACGCATTGCCAGGTTCTCCACAGATCCAAAATATTATTCCAACAACATTTTTTAATACGAATACATGGGCTGCTCCCTGGCTTGGCCTAATCGGGGGTATTTTTGTGCTATCAGCAGGAATGATTTATCTGGAATGGCGAAGAAAAAGTGCAAAATTAGCAGGTGAAGGTTATGGAGATGGACACATCAATGAACCGGACGAAATATCCAATGACAAGCTACCAAATACTTTAATTGCTATGCTTCCATTAATCCTTGTGGGTGTTTGCAATAGAGTATTCACAGAATTAATAATCAGAAATTACGGTAAAAGTTTTGATTTTTCAGCAATTGGGATCACTGGAGTATCGCCGGTAGAAATACCCAAACTTGCCGCGATCTGGGCTGTGGAAGCTGCCTTATTGATTGGTGTAATTACAGTTTTGGTCCTTGCATACAGTAAAATCAAGGTAAATTTTAATGCCCGTATTAATCTATCTATTGGAGGAGCCTTACTCGCTACTCTGAATACAGCCTCTGAATATGGTTTTGGTGGTGTAATCGCAGCCTTGCCAGGGTTTGGATCTTTAAATGAAGGCTTGGCTTCTGCAATCCATGATCCGCTTGTTAATGAAGCAGTTACGATAACTACTTTAGCAGGAGTAACAGGATCTGCCTCAGGTGGAATGAGTATTGCCCTGGCTTCGATGAGCGAAACATATATTGCTGCAGCCTCTAACTTAGGTATTCCAATGGAAGTACTTCATCGGGTAGCTTCAATGGCAAGTGGTGGAATGGATACGCTCCCGCATAATGGTGCCGTAATCACATTACTCGCTATAACGGGGCTTAGCCATCGGCAGTCATACATAGATATTTTTTCAATGACAATCATTAAAACCCTTGCAGTTTTTTTAATTATAGCGGTGTATTATTTAACTGGGATTGTCTAATTTTTACTAAAACATAAATAAGTTTCAAAATCATCCTTTAACATTGTTTGATTAAGGATTTTTTAACAACTTTAAACACTGGGTTCTGATTATAGATTTTATTTAAATAAAATGTTCGGGAAGCGGGTTATTCATTCAAATTGTTGCTATTGCGATTTCTTCAATCGACCGTAGATAGGGTAAAAAAGATATAAAAATGGAAAAAAAATTACGCAGCCAACAGTGGTTTGGCAAAAAAGGTAAAGATGGCATTATATACCGTGCCTGGATGAAAAATCAGGGCATTCCTGCTGATGAATTTGAAGGCAAGCCAGTGATTGGTATTTGCAATACCTGGTCGGAGCTCACCCCCTGTAATGCACATTTCAGAGAACTAGCAGAATCTGTAAAAAAAGGAATCTATGAAGCTGGAGGTTTTCCAGTAGAGTTTCCAGTAATGTCATTGGGCGAAACATTGATCAAACCGACAGCCATGCTTTATCGTAATCTCGCCAGCATGGATGTTGAAGAGTCGATTCGTGCAAATCCAATGGATGGTGTTGTTCTTTTGTGTGGTTGCGATAAAACTACCCCTTCATTAGTAATGGGAGCATGTAGTGTAAATATACCTACCATTGTGGTATCAGGTGGACCAATGCTCACAGGCAAATATAATGGCCGTGATATAGGCACAAGTGATATTTGGCGATTCGCTGATGATGTGAAATCAGGTGTCATGACTGAAGAAGAGCTTAATATCGCAGAATCAGGTTTATGCCGTAGCCAGGGGCATTGTGCAGTTATGGGAACAGCTTCAACTATGGCAACGATGGTTGAATCTCTTGGACTAACACTGCCTCAGAATGCCGCCATACCTGCTGCTGATTCCAGACGAAAAGTACTAGCACAATTATCAGGCAGGAGAATAGTAGAGATGGTTAGAGAAGACCAAAAGCTATCAGATATACTAACTAGAGAAGCATTTGAAAATGCCATCAAGGTAAATGCTGCAATTGGTGGATCCACGAACTTTGTGATTCACTTAATAGCAATTGCCGGTAGGATTGGTATACCTTTGAATCTTCAGGATTTTGACAAACTTTCTGCCTCTGTTCCACTTCTTTTAAACTTACAACCTTCGGGAAAGTATTTTATGGAAGACTTTTATTATGCCGGAGGTGTACCTGCCTTACTTCAGGAAATTGATTCATTTCTCCATACGGGTTGCCTAACTGTCAACGGAAAAACTATTCAAGAAAATTACCAGAACGCAAAATGTTATAACCGAGATGTGATTGCATCTATTGATAAACCCTTTAACAATACTACTGCCCTGGCGGTGCTATATGGCAATATTTGTGAAGATGGTGCTGTCATCAAGCCCACTGCCGCAAGTCCGCACCTTTTCCAGCATAGCGGAAAAGCAGTTGTTTTTGAAAATATCGAGGATTATAAATTAAGAATTGATGACCCGAATTTGCCAGTAGATGAGAACAGTATCCTTATCTTAAAGAATGTCGGTCCAAAAGGTTATCCGGGAATGCCGGAGGTAGGAAATATGACTCTGCCTCTAAAACTCCTTGAAAAGGGAATAAAGGATATAGTCAGAATCTCTGACGGTAGAATGAGTGGAACGGGATTTGGGACGGTTATATTGCATGTGTCACCGGAGGCGACTCTGGGAGGAAATTTCAGTGTAATTGAAAATGGTGACCTGATTATACTAGATCTGAACGCCCGAACTTTGAATGTTGATCTTAGTGAAGAGGAGCTTCAGCGAAGAAAAGATAATTGGAAGCCTTCTCCTGCACTCACAGACAGAGGATATACCAGTATGTATATCAATAATGTTGAGCAGGCTCATTTGGGCGCTGATTTCCACTTCTTAAAGGGAGGATCTGGCAGTGAGGTAACAAGAGATTCTCATTAAATTGATCATTATATCATGTCGAATAAACCTTTTGAAAATAAAGTCGCTATTGTTACCGGTGCGGGCCAAGGAATAGGATATGAAATATGCAGACAGTTGGCACTACAGGGGGCTAGGGTTATTCTTAATGATCTTGACTCCAGTTTAGCTGAGAATGCCGCAAAAAATATCAGGGAAGAAGATGGCATTTGCATCGCATTATCTGGAGATTCCAGCAACTTGGAATTTGTACAGGGTATGGTTGATCTGGCAGTAAAAGAATACAGACAACTGGATATAGTTATAGCCAATGCAGGCATTACCTTATTCGGTGATTTTTTAACCTATAGCCCTGAATCATTCAATTCTGTTTTGCAGGTTAACCTTTCAGGGACTTTCTTTCTAGCACAAGCAGCATCGAAGCAAATGATCAAACAGGGTTCAGGAGGTTCACTTTTATTCACATCATCAGTAACAGGACATCAGGCCCATAAAAATCTGGCAGCTTATGCCATGACCAAGGCGGCAATAGAAATGCTTGCAAGAAATCTGGTCATTGAACTTTCTTCGTATAAAATAAATGTAAATACCATAGCACCAGGTGCAACAATGACCGAGAGAACGCTTGATGACCCAGAATATGAAGCAACTTGGTCGAGGCTCTCTCCTACCGGCCGGCCATCCACAGCAAAAGATATTGCAGATTCAGCATTGTTCCTTGTATCTGATCAAGCAAAACAAATTACGGGGCAATGTCTTGTAATTGATGGAGGATGGTCATGTATTAGTCCTTCTCCGTATTGATCTTTCCAGAATAGATCCCTATTTATTACTTACTAATCAGATGAAAGCAACCGTATTATATCCATCACAATGCCTACTTGGAGAAGGTCCGATCTGGCATACAGAAAAAAAATGCTGCTATTGGGTTGACATTGAATTTGGTATGCTCTATGAATATCATTGGATCAGTAAAATAACCAGATCTTGGACCTTTGATTTTAAGGTCACTATGGTTGCTCTAGGTCAAAATAATTCACTTATTTTAGGATTAAACGGCGGTATCGGACGCTTTGATCCGGAGTCTGCAAAACTGGATTATATCCTTGATATTGAAACTAAAAACAAAGATATACGTTGCAATGATGCTGCATGCGACAGCAAGGGAAGATTATGGATAGGTTCCATGCATAAGGCATTTGAACAGGGAGCAGGTTCTTTATATGTCATTGACAAAAATCTAAAAATCAATACCGTATTAACTGATATTACTATTTCAAACGGAATATGCTGGTCACCAGATAATTCAAGACTTTACTTTATTGATAGTCCAACACGGGTAATTCAATCCTTTATTTTCAATGAAGAAACCGGAGATATACAATTTGAAAAAAATGTGATCGAAA
This sequence comes from Pedobacter schmidteae, assembly GCA_945901155.1. GTDB lineage: Bacteria > Bacteroidota > Bacteroidia > Sphingobacteriales > Sphingobacteriaceae > Daejeonella > Daejeonella schmidteae_B. Next base: position 2,047 of record CAMDKO010000086.1, on the reverse strand, counting down.
TTCCTTCAGAATTAGGAGTCCCTGATGGTATGACCATCGATCAGGAAGGAATGCTATGGATTGCACACTGGGGTGGATACGGTATTTATAAATGGAACCCAAACAATGGTTCTTTATTGGATAAGATTGAAATACCAGCTCCTTACGTTACTTCCTGTACATTTGCGGGCATAAACTTGGATCATTTGGTCATTACCACAGCCAAAGGCGATATGAATCAAGAAGATCTAGCTCGTTATACAGAAAGCGGTAATACCTTTTGGCTTAAAGTGGATGCAAAAGGATTTGAATCCAACACCTGTATATTTTAATTATACCGGTAAATTGGATCTGAATCAAAGCTATATAAATAGTTAATAATGATTCTCCTTGTAAGTGATAACTCCTTCTAAACCCAATTACAAATCAAAACTCAGAACATAATTTCTATATTTGCGCCAATTAAGCTGAAAGCTGAAAGCTTAAAGCCAAAAGCAGAAAGCGGAAAGCCAAAAGCTTAAAACTTATTACTTATAACCTATTACTTATAACTTATTATTACCTATTACTTATTACCTATTACTTACAACTTATTAATTATAAATGGCATTACAATGCGGTATAGTCGGGTTACCAAATGTTGGAAAATCCACACTTTTTAATTGTTTATCAAATGCGAAAGCACAGGCTGCAAATTTTCCTTTTTGCACCATTGAACCTAATATTGGTGTTATTACAGTGCCTGATGCACGTTTAACAAAACTAGCTGAACTTGTTAAGCCAGTCAAAGTACAGCCAAATACCATTGAAATAGTTGATATCGCTGGACTTGTTAAAGGTGCAAGTAAGGGCGAAGGATTAGGGAATCAATTTTTGGGTAATATCAAGGCCACTAATGCAATCATTCATGTGCTCCGTTGTTTTGACGATGATAATGTAATCCATGTAGATGGTTCTGTAGACCCTATCCGTGATAAAGAGATCATTGACACTGAATTGCAGTTAAAGGATTTGGATGCGGTCACAAAAAGAATCCAAAAGGTTGAAAAAATGGCTAAAACCGGAAATGATAAAGATGCCAAGAAGACCTATGAGGTTTGTAATATTGTTAAAAATCATCTTGAAACAGGCAAATCTGTACGTACAGCTCCAATCAGCGAAGAGGACAAAGAATTTATTTCAGATTTATTTCTTCTGACTGAAAAGCCTGTTTTGTATGTGTGTAATGTGGATGAAAAGTCTGTTGTGAATGGAAATAAATATGTTGAATTGGTTAGAGAAGCCGTAAAAGAAGAAAATGCAGAGGTTTTGATCATTTCAGCACAGATAGAGGCAGAAATTGCTTCTTTGGATAGTTTTGAAGAACGTCAAATGTTCCTTGAAGATTTGGGATTAACAGAATCTGGAGTTGCACAATTGATACGCGCAGCTTACAAACTATTGAAATTAGCAACCTATTTCACTGCCGGTGTTCAGGAAGTGAGAGCATGGACAATTACACAGGGATTTACTGCCCCTCAAGCGGCTGGCGTGATTCACACAGACTTTGAGAAAGGATTTATCCGTGCAGAAGTTATAAAATACCAAGACTTTGTGAGCCTTGGCTCTGAAGCCTCATGTAAGGAAGTAGGAAAGCTTGGTGTAGAAGGAAAAACCTATATCGTGCAAGATGGTGACATTATGCACTTTAGATTTAATGTTTAAACATTGCCACTGATAGCGGATTAAGTATATTTACAGCTTAATCTTTTTCTTTAACAGATTGTACCCATAGTTCAATGGATAGAATTGCAGATTCCGGTTCTGCTGATGTGGGTTCGAATCCCTCTGGGTACACAAAATTCTTATAGTTCAATGTCCGCCCGGCTAATGCCATTCGGACGGGCTTGCCCGGCTGAACGCAGTTCGGACGGGGATAGTGTCTTGTCCTAAAATAGGTTTACACAAAAAGTAAATTTATGGAACAAATAATTCAAACATTTAGTGAATCATTTAAGCGGTCGGTTGTAGATCAGGTAAATAATGGTTTAATTAGTAAAGAAGAAGCTCGTCATCGTTACGGAATCAA
>CAMDKO010000085.1 GCA_945901155.1 Pedobacter schmidteae | reverse complement strand
CAAGCGCAAGTTTTGACTTGAGTACCATAAAAGAATATGTCATCTCAAACCCAAGGGGTATTTCACCTCTTTTTTATAGTGGAGTTACGTTGATGATCATTGGACTAAGCTTTAAAATAGGAGCTGCTCCTTTTCATTTCTGGACACCTGATGTTTACGAGGGATCTCCAACTCTGATTACTGCCTTCATGAGCACAGTAGTTAAAACCGCTAGCTTTGCTGCATTTCTTCGATTGTTCATGGTTTGTTTTGCACCATTACATGATTTCTGGATGCCTTCGCTGCTGGTTATCTCGGTATTGACTTTGTTTATAGGTAATGTTACAGCCCTGTATCAGCATAGTTTTAAAAGAATGCTAGCTTTTTCAAGCATCTCGCATGCAGGTTATATGCTTTTTGCTATCGTTGCTTTGGGCCCGCTTTCTGGAAACTCAGTGTTTGTTTATGCAAGTGCTTATTCTATTGCCTCAATTATTGCATTCGCAGTATTGATCCTTGTTAAGCGCCAAACCGGATCTGATAATTTTGAAAGTTTCAATGGGCTGGCACGTAAGAATCCATTTATAGCCTTTACCCTAACAGTTGCAATGCTCTCTTTGGCAGGAATACCATTAACGGCTGGATTTATCGGCAAGTTTATGATGTTTTCAACGGCTCTTTCAGAGTATCATCTCGTTATGGTAATTCTTGCTGTAGTGAATGCAGTGATAGGTATTTTCTATTATTTAAAAGTTATTGTAGCCATGTATTTTAAATCTGCAGAACGAAATGAGATACAGTCTTCGCCTTACTTTAATTTTGTTCTCGGATTTTCTGCACTACTTACTATCCTAGTTGGTGTGTATCCAGGGTTTATATCCAACCTTTTCTAGTCTAAAATATTCTATAAATAGTGTAGCTTTACGCATATAGAATTATGCACGAGATTTGGGATTATCTTCAACATCTTATTGATCCGGTAAAACTACTTAGGGAAGGAGGATTTTATCTTCTACTTTTCGTCATTTTTGCCGAGACTGGATTATTTTTTGGATTTTTTCTTCCAGGTGATTATCTATTATTTCTTGCAGGTATGTTTGTGGCTACAGGGAAATTGGATGTATCTATCTTCATCCTGATTGTAGGTTTAATTGCTGCAGCTGTTGGCGGAAATTTTGTTGGTTATTGGTTTGGCAATAAAACCGGACCTGTATTGTATCAGAGAGAAGATACTTTTTTCTTCAAAAAGAAATACCTAAAAGCAGCTGATGCTTATTATCGGAAACAGGGAGCTTTTGCTTTGATAATGGGGAGGTTCATTCCTATTGTACGCACCTTCGCACCCATTATTGCAGGTATAGTAAAGCTTGATTTTAATAAATTTTCATTTTATAATATTGCCGGTGCTTTTCTTTGGATTACATCTTTAACTTTGCTGGGATTTTTTCTTGGTCGAAGTTTTGAAAAGGAGATCAATGATTACTTATTATACATCATTGTTGGCTTCATTTTAATTACAACTATTCCGCTTATTATAACCTATTTAAAAAGAAAAATCGGAGGAGACAGAAGCAATGATGAAGAGCCAAATGCTTAAAAAAAATGAGTAAAGACCATCTCTGGCATAATGTTTCTCCTGGCGAAGAGTTCCCTTCTATTGTAAATGCGATCATAGAAATCCCTAAAGGATCAAAAGCTAAATATGAGATCGATAAAGAGTCGGGCCTGATCAAGCTTGACCGAGTATTATTCTCTTCAGTTATGTACCCTGCTAACTATGGCTTTATCCCACAAACCTATTGCGACGATAAAGATCCATTGGATATATTAGTATTATGTTCTGTGGATGTTTATCCTATGTCAATTGTTGAAGCAAAAGTTATTGGAGTCATGCATATGGTTGATAATGGCGAAAAGGATGATAAAATTATAGCTGTAGCTAAAAATGATATGTCAGTAAACTATATTGAAGATCTTAAGGAAATCCCCCTCATACCATGACCGAAATTGTAAGATTTTTTCAGGATTATAAGGCACTTGAACGGAAAAATGTAAGCATTGAACATTTGCTTGGCAAGAATTATGCTCATAAAGTAATTAGAGAAAGTTTAGAATTATATAAGACCAATTTGTAAATTTATAGTAATCATGGGTTTCGCATTATTTTTTACTTTCTTTCTTGTTTTTCTTAATGGATTTTTCGTTGCTGCAGAATTTGCTCTGGTAAAAGTTCGGGCATCCCAGATAGAAATTAAAGCAAAAACAGGTAGCCGTGTAGCCAAAATTGCAAAACATATGACCCAGCATCTGGATGGCTATCTAGCTGCAACCCAGTTGGGCATAACCTTAGCCTCTCTTGGTTTAGGTTGGGTAGGTGAAGCGGTGATGACTGATATTGTTAGCCGGTTCTTCAATTTTATACAAGTGGATATGTCCTCGGCAGTTGCTACCAATATTGGACTTGTACTCGCATTCGCAATCATTACAGTTTTACATATTGTTTTTGGTGAATTGGCGCCTAAATCACTAGCCATACAACGGCCTATAGGTACCACTATGAGTATAGCTTTACCCCTTCACTTTTTCTATCTCTTATTTAGGCCTTTTATTTGGCTGCTCAATGGGTTCGCTAATTTTATATTGAAACTCCTTGGAATAAGTACAATTGCTGGTCATGAGGCTCACCACAGTTCTGAAGAATTACAGTATTTGCTTGACCAGGGAAAAGAAAGTGGTGCTTTAGAAATCAATGAACATGAGCTGATTAAAAATGTTTTTGATTTTAATGAGCGCGTTGTAAAAAATATTATGGTTCCTAGAACCAAGATATCAGGTATTGAATTAAACACTTCTCATAAGGAAGTCCTTGATATTGTTATCCATGAAGGGTATTCCCGAATTCCAGTATATGATGAAACTATTGATAAGATAGTTGGAATTGTTCATGCAAAAGACATTCTTCCTTTATTGGCTGAAAATAAAGAGTGTATCCTTAAAGATATTATACGTATTCCATATTTTATTCCTGAAACTAAAAAAATCAATGATCTGCTAAGTGAACTACAGTTAAAGCGCATCCAAATTGCAATCGTTCTTGATGAATTTGGTGGTACGGCTGGAATGGTAACTCTTGAAGATATTATGGAAGAGTTGGTAGGCGAAATTCAGGATGAATATGATGAAGAAAAGCCGATAGTTGAAGTAATGTCAAAAAATGAATTTATTATTGATGCTACTGCCTCAATTTATGATGTTAATGAGTTTCTTCCACATGATCTTCCTGAAGATGGCGATTATGATACAGTTGCTGGCCTTGTTAGCGAAATTTTTGGAAAGATACCTGACGTTGGAGAAACAAGTGATTTCAATGGTTATACTATTACCATTCTTAAAAAAGCAGATCAAAACGTTGAATCTGTAAAACTTGAATTGGTAATTAATCGTGAGGATGCCATAGATTTACACTAGAAAGGAGATCGGATAATGCATATTTTCTATACACCCGATATTCATTCAGATGCCTATATTCTTAGCGAGGAAGAAAGTAAACACTGTATAAAAGTTCTAAGGCTTGAAGCAGGAAATTTTCTCTATCTGGTTGATGGCAAAGGAGGATTTTATGATGCTGTTGTAGAAGATCCTCATCCCAAAAGAACAAAACTTAAAATTCTGAGCAAGCTTGAAAATTTCGGAAAGCGAAACTATTATGTACACATCGCTATTGCTCCAACTAAAAATATTGAGCGAGTTGAATGGTTTTTAGAAAAAGCCACAGAGATTGGTATCGATGAGATTACTCCAATAATTTGTGACCGTTCTGAAAGAAAGGAAATAAAAACCGAACGTTTAAATAAAGTAATTACTTCAGCAATAAAACAATCTATTAAGGCCTACCATCCAGTAATTAATGAAGCTGTTCGTTATAGTGATTTTATAACTAAGAGTAAAAATTCACAAAAATTTATAGCTCATTGTATGGATGGCGCTAAGTCTACAATTAAGGACCAGCTTATTCTAAATTCAAATTATTTAATAGTGATTGGACCCGAAGGTGATTTTACCCATGAGGAGCTTGAAGCTGCTGTAAATAATAATTTTGTTCCTGTAAGCCTTGGCAATTCAAGGTTAAGAACCGAAACTGCAGCTCTAGAAGCTTGTTTTGAACTAAATTTTTTAAACAGATGAGGAATTTATTGAGCTCCGGCTTAGTATGTATAGTATTCTTTTTTGGAGTACTATCTTTTGCTTTTATTGCTCCTTCTTATAAGCTGGCAAAACTGAAATATAATGGCGGTGGCGATTGGTATGCCAACCGTACTGCTCTTTCAAATTTGATCAGTTTTTGCAATAAGAATTTGGGCACCAACTTTGAAAAAGATGAGGTCATTGTTGAAGCTGGGAGCGCAGACATTTTTAATTACCCATTTGTGTATTTAACTGGGCATGGTAACATTGTGTTCAGTGATCAGGAAGCAGCAAATTTACGTAAGTATTTAATGGGTGGCGGCTTTTTGCACATTGATGATAATTACGGTTTGGATAAATTTATCAGGCCGCAAATGAAACTGGTTTTTCCTGAACTTGATTTTCAAGAGTTGCCTGCTAACCATATACTATATAATCAAAAATTTAAGTTCCCATCTGGTCTTCCTAAAATTCATGAACACGATGGTAAACGTCCGCAGGGAATGGCTTTGATTTATCAAGGAAGAGTTATTTGTTTTTATACTTTTGAAAGTGATCTTGGGAATGGCTGGGAAGATTCAGGAACTTATGCCAGCGATTCAGAAGAATCAAGGCAAAAGGCTTTAAAAATGGGATCAAATTTAATACAGTACGCTTTAACACAGTAATTCATGCTCAAGATAAAGGTAAATAACAAGTTCAATTTTGAACTTTCTTCAGAATTGAATCAAATAGTAATTAATGGCCTTCCTTTTCATGGAGATATTTTAAAGATAAATAGCCGGTCATTTCACATTCTTTATAATAATAAATCATTTAATGCAGAGCTCATCGACTTTGACAAGGAACAAAAAACCTGTTCTGTTAAGGTGGGCAATACGATATACTCCATGCAAATCACGGATCAGTTTGATGAACTTTTGCATCAATTGGGAATGGATAATTTGACTACCGCAACAATTTCTGAAATTAAGGCTCCTATGCCTGGTTTGGTTTTAAGAATTTTGGCTTCCGAAGGCGAAGAGGTTCAAAAGGGTGGCAATTTGCTTGTACTTGAAGCTATGAAGATGGAAAATATTATTAAAGCTCCAGCCGATGTGATTATCAAGGCTGTAAAAGTAAATCCTGGCGATAAAGTTGAAAAAAATCAGGTAATGATGATCTTTTCTTGATAAATTATATTTAGACCAAAAATAATTAGTTCTTCAATTTTATTTTCTTTAGGGAAATAAATATTGTTTATTTTCAAAAAAACTTTTTAAGTAAAAGGTTATAACACTATTAATCAAATGGCTATAGAAATTAAAACCAAGGGCGAATTATACGACGTGTGTATTGTGGGTTCAGGTGCAGGCGGGGGTATGGCGGTAAAAATACTTACAGAAGCTGGATTAAAGGTCGCATTGTTAGAAGCAGGACCTGATTACGATCCGGCTAATCCGGAACAACAAACTCAATTAAAATGGCCTTACGAATCTCCTAGAAGGGGCGCTAATACAAATCGTGCCTTTGGCGATTTTGATGCTGCTTATGGCGGATGGGAAATAGAAGGAGAACCTTATACCCGAAATAATGGAACTCAATTTGATTGGTTCCGTTCCAGAATGCTTGGTGGGCGCACGAATCACTGGGGAAGAATTTCCCTTCGTTTTGGGCCTAAAGATTTTAAGCGCAGAGACTTTGACGGATTAGGAGATAATTGGCCAATTGGCTATGATGATGTCAAACCATATTATGATCGCGTTGATAAAATGATTGGGGTTTTTGGTACTAAGGAAGGGATATATAATGAACCGGATGGTTACTTTTTACCTCCTCCAAAGCCAAGGCTACATGAGTTAATGATCAAAAAAGCGGCTAATAATATTGGTATTCCTGTTATTCCGGCTAGATTGTCAATTTTAACAAGACCCATTAATAAAGATCGCGGCTCCTGCTTTTTTTGTAATCAATGTAGTCGTGGTTGTACAGTGCATGCCGATTTTTCATCTTCTACTTGTCTGGTTAAACCAGCCAGAAAAACGGGGAATGCCGATGTCTATGTAAACGCCATGGCACGTGAGGTTTTAACCGATAAAGAAGGTAAAGCAACCGGTGTTTCTTATGTAGACAAGACTGATATGCAGGAATATCAGGTCAATGCAAAGGTTGTAGTTTTGGCTGCAAGTGCCTGTGAATCTGCTCGTTTACTCCTTAACTCTAAATCTTCTGCTCACCCAAATGGATTAGCAAATTCAAGCGGAATGGTTGGAAAGTATCTTCATGACTCTACAGGTGCATCAAGGGGTGCATTTATTCCGAAACTTATGGATAGAGAACGATATAATGAAGATGGTGTTGGTGGATTGCATTTATATATTCCTTGGTGGCTTGACAATAAAAAGCTTGATTTTGCCCGTGGCTATCATATCGAATTTTGGGGTGGCTTAGGTATGCCATCGTATGGTTTCGGATTCGGGATGGAAAACACTAATGGAAAATATCCTGGCAAAGATGGTAAAATGAAGGCCGCAGGTGGATATGGTGCATCTTTAAAAGATGATTACCGTAGATACTATGGTTCAACAGTTGGTTTTGCCGGTAGAGGTGAAAGTATTCCAAGAATTGAAAACTATTGCGAAATAGATCCTGGCGTGGTTGATAAATATGGAATTCCAGTGTTGAAATTTAATTACAACTGGACTGATCAGGAAGTAAAGCAAGCAAAACACATGCAGGATACTTTCGAAGAACTTATTCATTCTATGGGAGGTATTGCAAATGGCGAAAAACCAGGCGAAGATCGCAAATACGGACTTGAAGCACCAGGTAGGATTATTCATGAAGTGGGAACTACCCGCATGGGTAATGACCGTAATACTTCCGTGCTAAACAAGTATAATCAGGCACATGATGTAAAAAATCTATTTGTGGTAGATGGTGGTGCATTTGTTTCACAGGCGGATAAAAATCCTACTTGGACTATCTTAGCCTTATCTATGCGTGCTTCAGAATATATCGTTGATCAGTTAAAAAAACAAAATATTTAATCAGATGAATAGAAGAGACTCACTCAAAGCATTGGCTGTTGGTACAGTCAGTGTTGGTACTATTTTAGCAACTTCATGTGATAAAAAGGATTCTAACAGCGCTGCTGGAAGTGGCAAGACTGGAGTTTATGGTCGTACAGCTGAAGAGAAGCTGATCGATGAGAAATTAATGTCTGAAACTTTCTTTAGCGCAGCAGAACTTAGTACAATCACCATTTTGGCGGATATCATTATTCCAAAGGATGAGCATTCTGGAAGCGCAAGCGATGCTAAAGTGCCTGAATTCATCGAGTTTATTGTCAAAGATCAGCCAAAGTATCAGCTTCCAATTAGAGGTGGATTAAAATGGCTTGATGTTAAATCACTTAAACTCTTTAAAAAATCGTTCGCTGAAGCTGGAAAAGATCAGCAAATTGAATTGGTTGAACTCATTGCATTCCCAGAGAAGGCTGCTCCCGAAAATTTATCTGGAGTAAGCTTTTTTAATACCATGCGTAATTTGACTGCAACGGGTTTCTTTACCAGTAAAGAAGGAATTTCTGATATGGCTTATAAAGGTAACCAGCCTAATGAATGGAATGGTGTTCCAGATAATGTATTAAAACAATACGGGCTTGAATATGATCAGAAAACATTAGACGAATGTCTGAAGCCCGAAGATAGAGGCAAGATCATGACATGGGATAGTTAATCGGAATCGGTTATACTATTTTATTCAGTATTATTTAAATGTATAAGACCGGAGCTAATGTTTCGGTCTTTTGTATTTTATTTGATATTATCCTAATATCTTATTAATACAGAAAGCCTTTATTTGTATTAAATTATTGATATTTATTCCTATTAATTAGCGTCTTACCATAAATATTTAAACCATGCAGCTTTTCAAAATTCATTTATTTTTTAGACTAACTACTCTACTCGTATTGCCTTTGCTAATTGCATCAGTTACTTTGGCTCAAACTATACCAAGCAGCTCAAAATCAGGGAAAGTTTTATTGCCTAATGGATGGTCATTAAGTCCGGCAGGTAGGTCACTGCCCTTGGGTGATCTGCCCCTGAATATTCAGATCTCTGCCTCACAAAAATTAATGGCAGTAACCAATAATGGACAAAGCAAACAAAGTATTCAGTTAATTGATCCACAGTCTGAGAAGATATTGCATGATCAACCAATTGGAAAGGCTTGGTATGGTTTAAAATTTAGTGCCGATGAGAAAAAACTCTATGCTTCTGGTGCAAATGATAATATCATATTGGTTTATCCGATAATCAAGAAAATGCTTGGAAAAGCTGATACAATCGTACTTGGAAAAGCATGGCCAAATGAAAAAATTGGCCCAACAGGAATTGAAGTTGATGATGCAGGAAAACGTTTATATGCAGTTACCAAAGAAAATAATTCACTCTACATTTTTGATTTACGTACCAATAAATTAGTGAATAAAGTTAACCTGGGTTCAGAGGCCTATGATTGTCTGCTTTCACCAGATAAAACTAAGCTTTACATCTCTTTATGGGGAGCAGACAAACTCGCTATTTATGATATAAAGGCTCAAAAAATAACTTCTGAAATATTGACAGAAAGCCATCCAAATGAAATCATTCAAAATAGAACGGGCAAGTACTTGTTTGTGGCCAATGCGAGTGATAATTCAGTATCTGTTATTGATGCCAAAGCCAGAAAAGTTATTGAAGTTATCTCAACGGCTCTCTATCCAACGAGGCTTACAGGGGCAACTACTAACGGGCTTGCCTTATCTGAGGATGAAAAAACCTTGTATGTGGCCAATGCAGATAATAACTGTTTGGCAGTATTTAATGTATCAAATCCTGGAAAAAGTAGTTCAAAGGGCTTTATTCCTACAGGTTGGTATCCAACTAATGTGAGAGTAGCTGGAAAAAAAATCTTTGTTTCTAATGGAAAAGGGTTTACTTCCATGGCTAATCCAGATGGTCCTCAGCCTTTTAAAAAGACAGACGATAGCGGTGTGCATATAGGTATAAGTGCTCAAAAAGAGGTTCAGTATATTGGTGGTTTATTTAAGGGTACCTTATCTATTATTGATCAACCAACTGATAAGCAATTGGAATTGTATTCTAAGCAGGTTTATGCAAATACACCTTATAATAAGCAGACTGAAGCAATTTCAAAAGGCCTGGCAAATAATCCTGTACCAAATGTTCAGGGAGGTAAATCGCCTATTAAATATGTATTCTATGTAATTAAAGAGAATCGCACGTATGATCAGGTATTTGGAGATATTAAAGAAGGTAATGGCGATCCAAGCTTATGTCTCTTCCCTGAAAAGGTAACGCCAAATCATCATGCACTTGCCAAAGAATTTGTACTTCTTGACAACTTTTATGTAGATTCAGAAGTAAGCGCCGACGGTCATAATTGGAGTATGGCAGCCTATGCTACAGATTATACAGAGAAAACCTGGCCAACCAGTTATGGTAGCAGAGGGGGAACGTATGATTATGAAGGCAGTCGTCAAATTGCTTACCCACGTGATGGATATATATGGGATTATGCAAAAAGGGCAGGTATTTCTTACCGTAGTTATGGAGCATTCGTTACAAAGGATGGTCCAACAACTAAATCACTCATAGGACATACAGCAACAAAATATCCCAGCTACAATCTGGATATAAAAGATATTGACAGAATTGCTGCTTTCAAATCAGATTTCGATTCTTTATTGGCAATGAATGCCGTAGCCCAGTTTAATACGATCAGACTTGGAAATGATCATACCAGTGGGCAGCGTATTGGGAAATTAACTCCAACTGCTCAGGTTGCTGATAATGATTTGGCTCTGGGCCTATTGGTTGAACATATTTCCAATAGCAGCATTTGGAAGGAATCAGCTATTTTCGTGCTAGAGGATGATGCTCAAAATGGTCCTGATCATGTTGACGCTCACCGTTCACCAGCATTCGTGATTAGTCCTTATATCAAACGTAATTCCGTGAATAGTTCAATGTTCTCTACCTCTGGTATGCTTCGAACAATAGAGTTAATCTTGGGGCTTCCACCTATGAGCCAGTACGATGCAGCTGCAGTGCCATTCTCTGACTGCTTTACATCTAATCCAGACTTTAAGCCTTATCGAGTGAGGGCAGCGAATGTAGATCTGGAACAACGTAATGTTGCCTGGAACAAAAGTGCTCAACGTTCTCAAGAATGGAATTTCGCAAAAGAGGATGCAGCACCTGACCTAGACCTGAATGAGGTTGTTTGGAAATCTGTTAAAGGTGAAGATTCGATTATGCCTGCTCCACGTAGAAGCGCATTTGTGAAACTCGAACAAAAGAAG
>CAMDKO010000084.1 GCA_945901155.1 Pedobacter schmidteae | reverse complement strand
CTTCCTTAATTACTTGAGGTATTTTGAATTGGGCAGTAGAAGTTTTTAAAAGTAGCGCTAATATGATTGGTATTATAAAAATTGATTTCATTCTTTTAGTTTGACTTTTAATAACGATTTAAAATTCAATATAGTATTTTTCTATTCTTTTGATCTGGGATGGTTTTGATTGGAAATCAGCAGCTGTCATCTCGTCCATTAAAACAGGCAGGATTGAGCTTATTTTTAATTTTTATTCAACTTTCAAGGGATTATCAGCACCATAAATTATGTAAATTTGATTTTAAATCTTTAAAATGAGGAAGTTAATTCTATTAATACCAGTATTGTTTGCCCTATCCTGTCAGCAAAAAGCTTCAGATAAAAATCCTGCTCTAGCTATAGTTAAGGATGTTCATTCATTTGCAAAACCTGAAAAAGCAATTGTAAAGCATCTTGAACTGGATCTCAATGTCGATTTTGTAACACAAATAATTTCAGGTAAAGCCTCATGGACGATAGAAAATATTTCCGGCGGGACTGAAATAGTATTTGATAGTAGGCAACTTCAGATTCAAAAGGTAACGTTGGATACTGATGAAAAGGAAACAACATTCACGCTTGGGGATGAGATAAAGTATCTTGGTCAGTCATTGCATGTGAAAATTGATCCATCCACCACAAGGGTTACTATTTACTATTCTGCTTCAAAAGATGCAGCAGCCATCCAATGGCTTAATCCACAGCAAACAGCAGGTAAAAAATATCCTTTTTTGTTTACCCAAAGCCAGGCCATATTGGCCCGTACCTGGATACCTTGCCAGGATAGCCCAGGTATTCGGTTTACTTATACTGCAAAAATTAGCGTTCCAAAAGATCTGCTTGCTGTAATGAGTGCTGAAAATCCACAGGCAAAAAATGCTGAAGGTAAATACAGCTTTAAACAACCTAATCCCATTCCTTCCTATTTGATGGCATTGGCTATTGGCGACCTTGAATTTAAATCTATTGATGGCCGTACAGGAGTTTATGCGGAGCCTGTAACCCTAAGCAAGGCGGTTTATGAATTTGCTGATATGGGGAAAATGGTTAATTCGGCAGAGAAGATTTATGGCCCTTATAAATGGGGCCGATATGATGTGATTGTGCTTCCTCCAAGCTTTCCATTTGGAGGGATGGAAAATCCGATGCTCACATTTTTAACCCCAACTCTGATTGCTGGCGACCGGTCATTAGTTAGCGTTATTGCCCATGAACTTGCACATAGCTGGAGTGGCAATCTGGTTACTAATTCTACATGGAATGATTTCTGGTTAAATGAAGGATTTACAACCTATTTTGAACGTCGTATTGTAGAAGATGTTTATGGCAAGGACGAAGCTGGAATGCAGGAACTTTTAGGCTTTGGTGGTTTACAGGAACTTATAAAAGAGATGGGTGAAACAAACCCGGATACAAAATTGAAAGGTAATTATGAAGGACGTGATCCCGATGAAGGCGTGACTGATATTGCTTATGAAAAGGGATATTCATTTCTAAGAACGATTGAAGATGCTGTTGGACGCCAAAAATTCGATATTTTTTTAAATGAATATTTTAATGCTCATGCGTTTAGGTCAGTTAGCAGTGAAGTATTCCTTGATGATCTGGAAACTAAACTTTTAAAAGGAGATAAAGTCCTGAAAGATAAAATAGATCCCAACCTATGGGTTTATCAGCCTGGCCTCCCTTCCAATTCACCTGCAGTTGGATCTGTTAAGTTTAAGGCATTGGATAGTTTACTTGCAAAATGGGCAGGTTTATTAACTGCTGGCGTTTTTAACAATGTAAAGCTTTCGTCAAATGAATCGCTCTACCTAATCAGTCATTTGCCAGAAAACACCACTATTGATCAAATGAAAGTGCTAGATCAGATTTTTAAATTTACATCTTCAGGAAATGCAGAAATTCAATCGGCATGGTATGTTCTTTCCATTAAAAAAGGATATCGGCCTGCCAATAAAAACATAGAAGCTTTTTTGACTACTGTTGGTCGCCGTAAATTCTTAATGCCATTGTATAAAGAGTTAGTAAAGACTCCTGAAGGTAAAAAATGGGCAAAAAAAATCTATGTAAATGCGCGACCTAATTATCATTCGGTTGCTTATAACACGATAGACGAATTATTGAAATGAAAAAGTATTTAACCCTGATCACGTTGTTCTATCTTTTTTCTGCCTGTTCCGACGTACAGGATCCGGATAAGATAATTGACAAAAGCATAGCCTATTATCATATGGATAAGCTCAAGAATGCAAGTCTGGAATTTGTTTTTAGAAATGCAAAGTTCAAGGTTATGCAGAAGGATGGTCAATTTAAGTATGAGCGTACTTTTTCAGATTCAACAGGTAATGTTTACGATATACTAACAAATGACGGATTTAGAAGAATATTGAATGGCAAAGAGCTAAGTCTGGATAGTATTGATCATGCCAAGTATGCACAATCTTTGAATGCAGTGATCTATTTTCTATACCTTCCACTTAAGTTGAATGATCCTTCAGTAGTAAAAAACTATGTTGCTGAAGTTAGCATAAAAGGAAAAACCTATCATAAACTTAAAATTTCATTTGATCAGAGTAAGGGTGGAGCTGACCATAATGATGTATATTATTACTGGTTTGATACAAAAGATTACAGTATGGATCATTTTGCTTACAGTTCTGGAGGTAACAGGTTCAGAGAAGTACTGAGGATACAGAATGCAGGTGGAGTGATTTTTCAGGACTATGTAAATTTTCAAATGCCGGTAGATGACTCGATCACTACAATACTAAAATACGATAGTTTATATGAAGCTGGAAAGCTTAGGGAATTATCCAGGATTGAATTATTGGACATGGTTTTAACTAAACCTGAGTAATAAGTATTTGGCAGAAAACGGCTATGTTTAAAGAAATAGGCTCAGGATATAATATAAGCTTGCAGCTAATACTGCAGAAACCGGAATAGTTAAAATCCAGGCCCACATCAGGCTGATCGTGATACCCCATCTAACCGCTGATACACGTTTGCTTAATCCTACTCCAATGATTGCACCTGTGATGGTATGAGTAGTTGAAACTGGTATTTTAAAATGTTCTGTCATGAACAAGGTGATTGCACCGGCGGTTTCTGCAGCAACTCCCTCTAATGGAGTTACCTTAGTAATCTTGGTACCCATGGTCTTAACAATCTTCCATCCGCCGCTCATGGTTCCTACTGCAATCGATGTATAACATGCAATGGGTATCCATTCCGGGATGTGATTGATCTTTACTTTTCCTTCAACTACAGTATAACCAACCTGAAGCCAATGATCTAAGGTGCTCATCTCAAGATGGGCGTCTTTAAGATATACAATGATCGCCGCAGCAATGATTCCCATTACTTTTTGAGCATCATTACCACCATGTCCAAGACTAAATAATGCGGATGAAACTAATTGTAATTTTTTGAACCACCATTCTGCACGTGATGGATTTGCATAGCGACAAATGTTCACAATGATCACAGTAATAAAGTAGGCCATAATCATACCGATTATTGGTGCCAAAACTATAAAAGCTGCAACCTTTCCGATGACGCCTAAATTGATCACATCTAATCCTCCATGTGCAACTGCAGCTCCTGCAAAGCCTCCAATAAGCGTATGAGATGAACTGGATGGAATGCCAAACCACCAGGTAAACAAGTTCCAGCAAATTGCTGCTAATACGCCCGCAAGAATTACGACGAGATTGATATTCATGGTATCCGCAGTTTTGGCTACGGTGTCTGCAACATTTAAACTGAATATCCAGTAAGCAAGAAAATTAAAAAAAGCCGCCCAGATAACGGCCTGAAAAGGGGTTAAAACTTTGGTAGAAACAACCGTTGCAATTGAATTGGCTGCATCATGAAATCCATTGATGTAATCAAATACTAATGCTAAAACAATGATTACAATTAAAAGTGTAAATCCCATAAGGCAGATGTACTATCGTTTTGAGGTTCTTAAGCGTTCTTTACAAGAATGGATTCAAGTACATTAGCTGCATCTTCACACATATCAGTAGCGGTTTCCAATGCAGAAAGTACTTCTTTATATTTGATCAGATTCACGGCATCTTTCTCATTATCAAAAAGATCACCAACGGCTTTATCAAAAACATAATCAGCTTGATTCTCAATGCTGTTGATGCGTACACATGAATCTGCAATCAAACGTATATTTTTTAGATTACGAAGCTCATGAATTGCTTTATGAAGGTCCTGGCAAGCTTGCAAGATTAAGTTGGAAAGTTCTTTGATAGGAGGAGTAATAATCGTTACATTATAGAGGTCCATACGACTTGCTGATCCATGAATATAGTCAGCAATGTCATCAATAGCACTCGCTAATCTGTGTATATCTTCCCTGTCAAAGGGGGTGATGAAATTTTTACTAAGTTCCAGGTGTATTTGGTGAGTAATCTCATCACCTGTATGCTCCAGATCTGATATATCTTTAAAAAGCTCTTTACGCCTTACAAGGTCTTCAGTATTGACTGCTTCTACCAGCTTTTCACCTAATTTTATCAGGTTAGCGCTATCTTGTTCAAACAGAGGAAAGAATTTTTTATCCTTAGGAATAAAATATTGGAAAATACTGTTTAATGACATATCTATGATTTTAAATACTTCTCAAAGTTACTATAACAATGTTAAGTTAATATTAAATTATTGGCGATTTTCTATCCTCTGGCGAGTGTAAAGCCAAATGTTGAACCTATATTTTCTGTACTTCTGACAGTTATGGTTTGTTCGTGAGCTTCAACAATATGCTTGACAATGGCGAGGCCCAACCCTGATCCTCCAATGTCTCGTGAGCGACTTTGGTCGGTACGATAAAAACGTTCAAATAGCCTTGGGAGATACTTCTCTTCAATACCAATTCCGTCATCAGTTATTTCAACTAAAATCTGATCATGTAACTGGAATGTTTTGATATGAGTATTACCCAGATTGTTACCATATTTGAATGAATTGCCCAACAGGTTCACTAAAACCTGTCTGATTTTTTCACGATCAGCATTTACCCAGGTAGGCGTTTTATATTTTTCCTGAAAGTGAACGGTTATATTATATTTTTTTGACTTTAACTCAAGTGAATCATTAACCTCATTGATTAGTTCTACCAGATCAAATTTTTCATATTGAACGGGTAGTTCGCCACTTTCCAGTTTCGAAATTGCATCCAGATCTTTGATGAAAGATGCAAGCCTGTCTACATTTTTAGAAGCCTTATCAAGAAAACGCTTTGTTAGTTCAGAATCTTCAATATCTCCATCTTGTAACACCTCAATATATCCCTGTATAGCAAAAAGCGGGGTTTTTAATTCATGTGAAATATTAGACAGAAATTCTCTTCTGAATTTTTCTTGTTCCTTCAACTGCTCGATTTCAGTTTTTTTATCTCTTGCCCACTCTTTTACTTCCTGTTCCACATCATTTATTGGATCGGCACTTACGTATTCACCTAAAGCATCTTTTAGGTCTTTGCCCAGCTTAAGATTATGGATCAGTTTATAAATCAGCTTGATCTTGCTGTACACAAAACGCTCAATCAGATAATAAAAAATGAGGTAACTGGTTAGCAGCGAAACAAAAAATGTGATCACCGAATCTAAAATTATCCCCTGAAAATAGAAGTTGATTATCGATAATGATAACGCAACTGTTAATGCGTTGATGAAGACGAGTACCCATAGTTTCATTCCGCAAATTACTACATATATTTTTATTGTAATGATTTACTCTGATTTTATATGGTAATGATTTTTAAATAGTGGTGTTTTATTTCCCCAAAAATCTACTCTTAATAACCTATATAAAAACCTTGCCATGGGTCTTTTTTACTAAACTTTCTGTTAAAGACGGGAACTGCTTTAGGGTGTAAACTGCCATGTCTGAAACAAATGTACTTCCAAATAATTTTTGTATTAGTCTGCCACTTTTTAATCTAAGTGCAAATTGTTTTTCCCATCGTAGCGTATAATCTTGTTCTAGTGCTGTTCTGTTAATATCAGATCCTTTTTTTGCAAAACGAATGATACTTTCGGCTAGAATTTTGCCTGAATGAAAGGCTATTGCCATGCCATTACCGCAAAGCGGAGTGATCATTCCGGCAGAGTCACCGCAAAAAAGTAAATGGTTTTCTGTTAAAGTTTTCCGCTCAAAAGATATTTCATTTATTACCTCGGGCTTTTCAAAAAGAAATTCCGAATTTTTAAATAGGTTGCGCAAATTCGGATTCCTAAAAAGTACCTGCTCTTCCATCTCAGGAATGCCAGAATATTTTTTCAGGTTGGCCGTTTCAGAAAGATAACATAGGCAGTATTTATCATCTTCAATCTTACTTACCCCGCAATAACCGCCCTCAAAATTATCAAGTCGAATCAGATTCTCGTGAAGGTCTGTTTTAATATGGTATTTAACACCTAAATATGGGCTTCTTTTGTAAAAAAAGCTGCGGGTTAATTTTTGATCCAGATTAGATCTTTTACCGTAAGCTGCAATTGCAATGGCTGATTCAAAAATCTTGTTTCCGGAGGTTGAGATTCTGAATTTCTCTTCAGTAAAAACAAGATCAATAACCTTTTCAAAGATAAATTCTACACCCAGACTTTCTGCATGCTGGTAAAGCAAATAATCAAGTTTGAAACGACTGATCCCAAATCCTCCAAGGTTAAGATTGGCTTGAATAATCTTTCCTGAAACAGATGTCACCGCTAAACGGTTTATGCGAGAAGGCTCCAGTTCAGAAATCTTTATATCCAGCGACTCTAAAAATGGTAAAACCTCATTTGATATATACTCACCGCAAACCCTATGAAATGGATACTTCTTTTTTTCTATCAATCTGACCTGATATCCATTTTTCTGTAAAAGAATAGCAGAGGTCAAACCTGCCAGGCCACCACCAACAATCAGGACATCACTCACCTTCTATTCCAGGATTTTTATTTCCTGACTCCATGTGTTTACTGCACGCTATGCATACCTGCCATCTGAATGCCCACATCCATTGGATTGAATAATTATTAAATCCTCCATTTTTGAGCATTTGATTTATTTCTGCCCGTTTAAAACTTCGAAGTACCGAGAGTTTTGAATCGTGCTTTACCATTTCAGACCTTGAAAATACACTGGTAATCAGGGCTATGGAATGGTAGGCAAACCAATGTCTATGGAGGTCATTGATCACTACATAAGCGCTGGCACAATCGGCCATCTTTTGAATTAGACTGATCCAGTTTGTATCTGTAAAATGGTGTGTAAATAGACTTGAAATAACGATGTCAAATTGATTTGTAAGCAGTTGTTCACTCATTACATCGGCCAAAATGTAAGAGATCTCCGGAAAATCTGTTGATTTTTTTCGTGCATATTCTATGGCTGATTCTGTGGCATCAACACCTACCAGACTGATTTTCAAATTGTGTTTGCGAGCCCATTTTGCAATTACTCTCAAGGAGTCTCCACCGCCACAACCCCAGTCGCTGATGCACATGCCATCCTTTATTCCAATCTTTTTGAACGCATTAAAAAAAACAGTATAGCCACCAAGTAGTTTGTTCACTACTTCAAGCTCATCCATGATTGGGTCGATGATGTCATGGCCAAGAGAAAAATCGTCCATCATTTCATCTTCTGAACTTCGCTTTCTAAAATCAGGCATTGCCATTTCTTTTTAAAATCATTGATTCAACGGTTAAGCCCGGCCCAAAGGCAAATCCCATTATATTTTCACCATCCATTCCCTCAGGGTCCATCATTAATTTTTTTAGAACAAATAGTATAGTTGCAGATGACATATTGCCGTATTCTCTTAAAACTTCGTAGCCAAAACGATTAGCCATCATTGAAAATCCTAAAGCACTTTCTGCGGCTTCCAGAATTTTTCTACCTCCCGGATGAACGGCGAACTTGCCGATGTCTTTGAATTCGAGTTTTGCTTTTTGGAGCAATTCATTAGAAATGGATTGAATATGTTTTAAAATATGCTTGGATACTTTTGATGTTAGTGTCATTTCGAAACCTGCATCGCCAACATACCAGCCCATGTCATTTTTAGCTTCTTTCAGAAATTCAGAATAAAATGTATCAAGGGTAAGGAAGTTTTTTTTATTCGTTCTTTCAAAGCTATTTTCTACAATTACCGCTGCAGCACCATCCGAAAATAATGAATTTGCAACCCAATTATCTAGGGTGCTAGCCTTTTGAAAGTGTAATGTGCATAGTTCAACAGAAACAATCAGAATTTTGGCTCCTTGATCAGCACGACAAATATAATCAGCTACTTTAAGCGCATTTAATGAGCCATAACAACCCATGAAATTAATACAGGTTCGTTCAACATTCGAATTTAAACCTAATTTTTCGACCAGTTCAATGTCTATGCCTGGAGCATGCATTCCTGTACAGCTTACGGTAATGAGGTGTGTGATCTTTGTCGTCAGGTCATTGCCATGATCTAAAAAACAATCGTTAACCGCCTCTGCTGCTAAATCTGAAGCTTTACCCTGATATAATTGTAGTCGGTCGCGTGTTCCTGGAAAAGGTTCAAAGTTTTCGGTCTTGCCAAAAAAAGTATTCTTATGACTTTCTGTTTGGCCAAAATCTGGAATCACCGAATATCGGTGTTCGATTCCAGAATGATCATAGATTTGCTTTAATCTGGCTGCATTTGTAGCATTCAGGTCAAATGCTTTTTTCATGAACCTATAGATATCATTCTGTGGGATCCGGTATTTTGGGTTGGCGGTACCAATCGCGCTAATGCAACTACTCATAATTCAGTAAAATACTAAATTTTTATCTTTTTGGATTTAAAGAGCAAAAGATAGACCATAATTAATTGATAATAGTTCATGAGCACCCGATTAACGTATTAAATGTTATTTTAGTAAATGAATATTTTCAGAAATTTCTTTCCAACTGCATCCGCTTTTTTGCATTTACGCATGTTGTTTTCAGTATTTTTGATGCCCGTTTTTCTCTTTGCACTTTCTCAGGTACCGCAGATCAATTTGCAGAATACAGTCTTAACATTTATTATTTGGCATTTATTGGTTTACCCTGCCAGCAATGGCTATAACAGTTATTTTGACAAAGATGAAGGCAGTATTGCGCTTATAGAAACACCGCCACCAGTTGATAAAAGTCTGTATAATTTTTCTCTATTTCTTGATATTTTAGCGCTCTTGCTCGCTCTATATGTTGGTTGGATCTTATTTTTTGCAGTATTATTCTACGGGGTAGTTTCTAAAATGTATAGCCATCCCACCTTCCGATTTAAAAAGTATCCCCTTTTAAGTTTTCTGATCGTATTTATTTTTCAGGGAGCTTTTGTGTATTGGAGTACTTATGCTTCAATATCAGGACTAAATACCCTGGAGGGATGGAATTTGAATTTTACCCTTGCCGGATTGATCTGCTCTTGTCTAATTGGGGCTACTTATCCGCTAACGCAGGTTTATCAGCATAAAGAAGATTCAAATCGGGGCGATAAAACCCTGAGTATTGTCTTAGGTATCCGTGGTTCTTTTTATTTCTCTGCACTGCTGTTCTTATTCTCTTCCATTCTGCTTTATTTTTATTGGTACAGATTAGAAATGAGCACTAATTTTTGGATTTTTCTTGCTTTGGCTTCACCTGTTTTTATTCTGTTTAGCAATTGGTTTTTTGCTGTTTACCATGACCCATCTAAGGCAAACTTTAAGAATATGTCGCGCATGACACTCTTGAGCAGTATAATGATGCTCATCTACTTTGGCTTATTGAATATTATTTAGACATGGAAACTACAAACTCAAGGTACTCCTGAGGTAGTTTATGTTCTTTAGCTCCTTCGGTAATACTTTTTAAATAGTCTTTGGATGGATAAATATTTTCATCATCCTGATCAGATATAAAAGTTAAAGCCGGAACATTACCCGTTTCAGTTTCAATAGTAACATTGATTATACGATAGCCGGGCTCTGTAGATAGAAGCGCTTCTTTATATTTATTCTCAATTTCATATATAGCACCAAATACATCTTCAGATTCTGAAACAATGATATTAGCTCTTGCAGTGCCTTCTGCATTTTTAAAATTAAAGCGAAAGCCGTAATCCAGTATTCTGCCCTGCCCAAAATTTTGAATTTTACTTCCCGTTTTTTGCTCCAGAGTGCTTTTTTTCAAGTTGCTTGCATAAGCAAAATAGTTAAAGCTATTAGTGTTCTCCATTCCATTCATTGTAAAATTGTTCAAGGTATGTTAGCATAAACTGATGCCGCTCTTCTGCGATTCTTAGGCCTGTTTCTGTATTCATTTTATCTTTTAACAACAGCAGTTTTTCGTAAAAGTGATTAATGGTTGGGGCATCCGATTTTTTATATTCCTCTTTACTCATAGTTAGTGCAGGAGGAATATCTGGATTGTATAATTCTCTATTTTTGAATCCACCATAAGTAAATGCCCTTGCAATTCCTATTGCCCCAATAGCATCTAGGCGATC
>CAMDKO010000083.1 GCA_945901155.1 Pedobacter schmidteae | reverse complement strand
AAAATAGTTCAGAATAGCTTCTTTGGGGTGTTTGCCATTGATTAACACGAAATCGAGCTCAGTACTATTTCTAATGACCTCTGGAAACAGCTCATCAAAATTCCCAACAAGGAGTTCTAAATTTTGAATGTGAAGCTTATCAAGATTTTCATGCGCAATTTCTGCTGTTTCAGGACACCTTTCTACACTAATAACCCTTGCATTGGGAGCAGCTTTGGCAAGGTATGCTGTGGTAATGCCAAAACAGGAACCCAGTTCAATAATGTTTCCCAGATTTACATCTGTTGCAAGGCGATAGATGAGCTGATCTAGCCTGGCAGGCTTTAAAATATTCCTGGCTAATGTGCTAATCTTGTTTTGTTTATTCTTAGTAAGAAGTAAACCAGCGCCAAAATCGGTGATAGTTATATTGCGTACATCAAGAAATAGTTCAGACCGTAATTTCTCAATATCAGAATAAACCTTTTTGGCATGAAAATCGTAAATAACTTGATCAACCAAACGGTAGGCAAAGGGCGAATGTACGCCATGCCGCGTTTTAGCTTTTAATCGATATTTTAAGAAATCAACCGCCACTTGGAGATTTATCATGGGGCTAAAGATAGTTTTCAGATCTGAGATGTGAAATATGAGATTTGAGATAGAAGAAGCAAACAGCGAACAAACTTATTAGAACAAGCACATTTTTGCTAAATTTGTAAGTATAAATGAACGAAAAAGAAGTACAATCTCTTATAAAATTACTTGATGACCCGGATGTTGAAATATCCAGTCATGTGGAAGAAAAGCTTTTGTCTATTGGCAATGAGGTGATTGGCTATCTGGAAAATGCCTGGTCACATTCTTTGGATGCAATGCTTCAAGAGAGGATTGAAAATCTAGTACACAAGATCCAGTTCAGTAATGTAAAACGAGAACTCGAACTTTGGTATATCTCAGGATCATATGATCTCCTGCAGGGGATGCTGATCATCAATAAATATCAATACCCCGACCTAGATGAACAGAAGATAATCAATCAGATCGAGGATATTAAAAGAGATATCTGGATGCAGTTGATCTATGAAATGAGTGCGGTTGAAAAGGTGAAGCTGATCAATGACGTAATCTATGAAACTCATGGATTTTCAGGTAATACTAGCAACCATCAAGACCCTCAGAATTCATATCTGAGTCAGGTATTGGAAAGCAAAAAAGGAAATCAGATCCTGCTGGCAGTAATCTATTCAATTATTGCGCAAAAACTCGACATTCCCATCTATGGAGTTAACCTACCTCAGCATTTCGTACTGGCCTACGTAGATGAAGAACCGGCAGAGCATAACATTAATTCGGAAAACGATTTCGAAAATCGAATCTTATTTTACATCAATGCATTTAATAAAGGTTTTATTTTTGGAAGAAAAGATGTGGATGGATTCTTGAAACAACTTAATCTTAAACCTCAGCAACATTTTTATGAGCCCTGTTCGAATGTGGAAATCATTCAGCGGGTACTTCGAAACCTCATCAGTGCTTATGAAAAGCTATCAGCAGTAGAAAAAGTTGCTGAAGTTCAAGAGATGCTGGGGATTTTTCCGGAACCGAGATAAGGAGGGGAAAGTTATAAGTAATAAGTTATAGGTAATAATTAAGGAGCTGAAAGGTAGTTGTCTGAGGTATGAGGTCTGAAGCAGAATCTATCCCAATACTCAATACTCAAAATCTGTTGTCAGTTATCAGTTGTCAGTTATCTGAAGTCTGAAGCAGAATCTATCCCAATACTCAATACTCAAAATCTGTTATCTGTTGTATGAGGTCTGAGGTCTGAAGTCTGAAGCAGAATCTATCCCAATACTCTATACTCACTACTCAATACTCAAAATCTGTTATCAGATTTTGGGAAATACAGTAAATTTCAAATTAGCACCAAATTGTCTTTGTTCTTGGTTCTTGGTTCCTGTTCTTGGTTCTTTGCTCTTGGTTCCTGGTTCCTGGTTAAAATTCCATCAAATAAGCCTTTAAAAATTCATCTAGGTCGCCATCAAGAACTGCCTGAGCATTGGATGTTTCATAATTTGTGCGCAAATCTTTAACCAGTTTATATGGATGAAGCACATAATTACGTATCTGTGAGCCCCATTCAATCTTTTTCTTATTTCCCTCAATGGTTGCTGAAGCTTCTTGACGCTTACGCATTTCTGCCTCATAAAGCTGCGATTTTAATAGTCGGATAGCATTCTCTTTATTCTGAAGCTGAGAACGTGATTCCTGATTTTTAATGATAATCCCAGATGGTTTATGATATAAACGAACGGCAGTTTCCACCTTATTTACATTCTGGCCCCCAGCACCGCCAGAGCGGAAGGTTTCAAATTCAATATCTGCCGGGTTAACATAGATCTCAATGGTATCATCTACCAATGGGTATACATAAACTGAAGCAAATGAGGTATGTCGCTTTGCATTTGAATCAAAAGGTGAAATTCTGACCAATCTATGAACACCATTCTCACCCTTTAAATACCCATAGGCAAAATTGCCTTCAAATTGTATGGTTACAGTCTTGATTCCGGCCACATCGCCTTCTTGATAATCTTGTTCACTGACCTTGAAACCATGCTTTTCGCCCCACATAACATACATTCTGAGTAGCATAGCTGCCCAGTCGCAACTTTCGGTACCACCAGCCCCAGCAGTAATCTGCATCACCGCATTCAGCTGATCTTCTTCAGAACTGAGCATGTTTTTGAATTCTAGCTCTTCTACCTTTTTAACGGTAATATCAAATTGCTCCTTAAGTTCGGCTTCGGTGGCATCTCCAGACTGGAAAAAATCGAGCATGACGGTAACATCTTCAACGGAGGCTTCCGCAAGTTGGAACTCATCGGTCCATTTTTTCTTAGTGTTTATTGAATGTAATGCTTTTTCGGCCTCCTTTGGGTCATCCCAGAAATCGGGCCTCAGGGCAATATCCTGTTCATTTTTGAGATCATCTAACTTCTTGTCGATGTCAAAGATGCCTCCTCAGAGACGTTACTCTGTCTCTTAAATCCTGAATATTTTCTTTGGTCATAGTGCAAAAATAGAAAAAAATTACTCATCAATTGAGTAAAAGCCAATAGGATATTGAATCTTTTTAGCCAATAAATCTTAAAATCCGTCAGCCTTTATATCCTTTTCTGTAACAGGACCATACTTTGCTGCAATACTCCTAATATCTTCTGATTTACCAATCAATAAAAATTGAAGCTTATCTTTTGGAAAATATTTATTGATGATCTCTTTTGACCTGGCCAGCGTGAGCCCATCAACATTACTCTGAAAATTATTAATGAAGGATTCATTAAAGCCATACCAAAACATCTGAGTTAATAAACCAGCTAGTTGCCCGGCAGTTTCATAACGCGGTGGAAACTGCCCTTTAACATAATTCTTTGCCGAAGCCAGTGTCTTTTCGTCAAAACCTGTTGCATGCAAACTATCCAGTACATGCAAGGTTTTTTCAACTGTTGGAAGCGTAGTTTTTACGGCTGTAAAAGTTGAAATGGAAAAGGTTCCAGAGTTTTTTAACGGCGAGAAACTACTTCTAGCTCCATAGGTAAGTCCGGAATTAACCCGAAGCTCATCATTTAACCAGGAAGTAAAGCGACCGCCAAAAACGGTATTAACCACTTCAATGGCCACAAAATCGGGGTTGTCGCGACGAATTCCCATTCCTCCAATTAAGAAAGTAGTTTCGCGGGCGTCTTCTTTATTCACCAGAAGTACACGGGCAGTTTGGGGCATACTTACAGCCTGAGCGGCAAGATTGCTCTGCGGAATACCTGTCCTTTTCCATACACCAAACAGGCTAATGATACGTGCTTTCATCACTTTTGTATTGAAATCACCAACAATAGCAATAGCAGAACCTTGCGGACCATAATTGTTTTTGTAAAAGGTCTTTAAATCATCCACACTGAATTTCCCAACAGTAGCTGGACTTCCATTTACAGCATTTGCATATACATGGGCACCATAAATGAATTTATCCCAATAGGCATTGATCACATTTCTGGGGCTTAACTTTGCCTGCTCAAGATTTGAAAGAACTCGCTTTCTCTCCTTTTCAAATTCGTCTTTATCAAATACAGGATCCACCATCACTTCTTTAAGAATTGGAAGAACCTTTTCAGCATCCTTTGCTGCAAATTTTGAGGTAATTGAGGCTGATTCTTTACTTGCAAAGGTATTTAGATCTGCACCTATGAAGTCAAGATCCTCCTCGATTTTTATTTTTGAATACGATTTGGTACCATATTGTAAACCTGCGGCGGTTAAACTCGCCAGACCGGATTTCTCAGCATCATAGATAGCTCCAGCAGGAACAATGGCAGAAACACTGATTAACGGAACTTCATGCTGCTCCATTAAGTAAACGGTCAATCCATTGGGTAAAGTAAACTTTTCATAAACGGGCACTTTAAATGCCAAGGGTGTTTTTTGGGCAATTGCCGGGCTACAAAGTACCAATGCAATCAGAACAGCCAAGATATTTTTTCCTAATTTTTTCATGTCCTTATTCTTCTACATTAGATTTCAAAATACCAACCGTACGATTTGACTTATTAAAATATTGGCTTGCCACACGCTTCACATCCTCAATACTTACCTTTGAATATTCAGCAGGCGCATCGAACATCTTTCGGTAATCCCCAAAAAATAATTCATACGTCCCGATATTATTCGACTTTCCATTGATTGTCTCAATCTGAGCATAAAACTCGATCAGCTTCTGATTCTTGATTTTTTGAAGTTCATTTTCAGTGATTCCATCTTTTTTGATTTTATCAATCTCAGCATAAATAGCTGATTCTATATCTACTTCCTTTACACCTTTTGCTGCAATTGCATACATAGTAAACAAGTTGGGATCGAAGCTTTCACTGAAATCAGATCCAACCATGTTTGCTAGCTGCTTTTTATCAACCAGTTCTGAATAGAGTCTGGATGAATTTCCGCTGCTAAGTACGGCGTTCAGAATACTTAAAGAATAATAATCCTTATTGGTAGCTTCAGGCGTATGGTAGCCAATCATTAAATAAGGGCTTGGAACTTCCTTCTGAATAATCACTCTGCGCTCTCCGGTTTGTGGAGGCTCAACCAGATGAACCGATTTTGGAGGTGCATTTGCGGGTATAGGAGCCATGTATTTCTCTGCCATTCGTTTAACTTCATCAACCTTTACATTTCCAGAAATTACTACCACACAGTTATTGGGGGCATAATAAGTCCTGAAATATTTTTCAAGGTCTTCTTTTGTCCAGTTTTTTATATCCGTCTCATAACCAATTACCGTCCAATGATATGGATGCTCCTGAAATGCGCTCGCATTCAATGCATCACTTAACATATTCCATGGAGAATTTTCAAGACCTGTGCTACGTTCAGAAAGTACTACGCCACGCTCACTTTCCACCATTTTAGAGTCAATGTTCAAGCTGGCAATACGATCTGACTCAAGGTCAAAAATAGTTTCCATCGCATTTACCGGAAACCAATCCGTATAAACCGTAACATTCTGGGTGGTGTATGCATTATTAGCTCCCCCATTAAATTCCATGGTTTGGTCAAACATTTTAGGCCCGTATTTTTTTGCCCCGTTAAACATCATGTGCTCAAAGAAATGCGATAATCCGGTGATACCTGGATGTTCATTTCGGGAACCTACCTTATAGAACAAATACATATTGGCATTGGGGATTGAATTGTCTTCAGCGACCAGGAATTTCATTCCGTTATTTAAGGTAAATGACTTAATATCATCAGCCTTGGTTTGGGCAAACAAGGGAATGCAATAGCCCATGAGCAGAATGCTTAATAATTTCTTCATTGGTATATATTTGGCTAATTGGAAATTTCTTCAAATTAATAGATATTAAGTCTAATTTTACAATAAAATTGATTTTTCTTTAACCTTTTATCGAAATTTATGCTTCCCCGCCATAATTTAACTTCAACAGATACATTCAAAGCTCTTTCTGACCATTTCAACAAGATCAAAAAGGAGAAAATAATTGATCTATTCAAGGATAATTCACGATTTAAACAATTTTCAATCACTTTCGGAGATATTTTGCTTGATTACTCCAAGAACAGAATCAATTCAGAGACCCATCAACTACTATTGACTCTAGCCAATGAATGTGAATTGAAAGAAGCCATTGAAGCTATGTTTAGAGGGGATAAAATCAATGAAACTGAAGGCAGGGCAGTTTTACATACCGCATTGCGTAATCCAAACCATTCGGGTTTCAACCTAGAGGGAAAAGATATATTAGCTGATATTCATCGAGTTTTAACTAAAATGGAACAGTTTTCTGATCGGGTGATTGGCGGGCAATGGAAAGGTTATACGGGCAAAGCAATTACTCATATTGTGAATATTGGCATTGGTGGCTCGGATCTAGGACCAGTTATGGTAACAGAAGCACTAAAAGCCTACAGGAATCATATAAAATTACACTTCGTTTCGAACGTGGATGGCTCTCATATCGTAGAAACACTTAAAGAACTTGATCCGGAAACTACCTTATTCATGATTGCCTCCAAGACATTTACTACCCAAGAGACTATGGCTAATGCCTATTCTGCTCGCAACTGGTTTCTGAAAGGTGGCGCCGCAGAAAAAGATGTGGCCAAACATTTTGTGGCCATTTCAACTAATGAGCAAGAAGTTTCAAATTTCGGGATTGATACGGCTAATATGTTTGAATTCTGGGATTGGGTTGGTGGAAGATATTCACTTTGGAGTGCCATAGGCCTTAGCATAGCCTGCGGCATCGGATTTTCGAATTTCAAGGCTTTATTGGATGGTGCACATGATGCCGATCAGCATTTTAGAAATACAGAGTTTGAAAAAAATATTCCAGTGACTCTGGCATTACTAGGTGTTTGGTACAGCAATTTTTTTGGTGCTGAAAGTCATGCGATTTTACCATATGATCAGTATATGCATCGCTTTGCTGCCTATTTCCAGCAGGGAGATATGGAAAGTAATGGAAAATCAACTGACCGCAATGGTATAGCTGTCGGCTATCAAACTGGTCCGGTTATTTGGGGTGAGCCCGGCACTAATGGACAACATGCTTTCTTTCAACTCATACATCAAGGCACAAAACTTATTCCTTGCGATTTTATAGCACCTGCTCAGAGCCATAATCCAATTGGAAATCATCATCAGTTACTCTTATCTAATTTCTTTGCTCAAACTGAAGCTTTAATGAATGGCAAGAGCAAAGATGAGGTAGAGGCTGAACTGAAAGCTGCCGGAAAAACTGAGGAGGAAATAAATAAATTGGCACAATTCAAGGTTTTTGAAGGTAATAGGCCTACCAACTCGATACTGATTAAAAAAATCACACCCCATACTTTAGGTTCGCTTATCGCGATTTACGAACATAAAATATTTGTTCAAGGCATAATATGGAATATTTTTAGTTTCGATCAATGGGGAGTTGAGCTAGGCAAGCAACTGGCAGGGCGTATTTTACCAGAGCTTGAAGATGAAAAACCTGTTACTGGGCATGATGCTTCAACTAATGGCTTGATTAATCAGTATAAGGTTTGGAGGGGGGAAGGGTGAAAGGGGAAAGCGAAAAGGCTAAAGGGGAAAGCGAAAAGGCTAAAGGGGAAAGCGAAAAGGCTAAAGGGGAAAGCTAAAAGGAGAAAGCGAAAAGCGTAAAGGGGAATCCTACTGCGGGCTCAGTTTAATCTGAAACAGTTTATCCCATTTCTTGCCGGTTACAAATAGGCGTTTGCCTTTGCTATCCCAGGCAATACCATTCAATACAAATCCATCAAAATCCTTCATGGTCCTGTCTGAATCCGGATAAAGATTCGTAAGATCAAGCTCGCCAGTAACCTGACCATTTACAGGGTCGATCATAACGATTCGACTGGAATTATAAATATTCGCAAAAATTCTATCCTTAATAAATTCAAGCTCATTCAGCTCATTCACCGGCCCATTGTGATCATAAACCTCGATAGAACCTTCCTGCATATAGGTATCCTTATTCAGGATAAAAATTGAATTACTACCATTGGTACTGTAAATAACTTTCCCATCATTGCACAAGCCCCAGCCTTCTCTTTGGTACTGGCCCTGAAATTCACGAAGTAATTTAAACGAATTCAAATCAAATTCCAGGTTCAGGTTGTTTTGATAGGTTAGCATCAAGATTTTATCGCCAACAATGGTTATCCCTTCAGAAAATAGCTCATCTTTAACCTGGGTAATCTGCAAAATTTTGCCTGTAGTAGGATCGGTTTTTCGCAGACTTGACTCACCCAACAAACCATCACTTTCATATAAAAACCCATTGTAAAATTCTAAACCCTGAGTATATGAACTGGTATCATGCTTCAAAGTTTGCTGAACAGTAAAATTGAATTTTTGGGGTATAAGCGTAGATTTTACCACAATATTAGTACTGATCTCTTCTGGCTCGGCATTTCCACGGTAAATTTTCGCGGTTATTGACTTAATACCCAGTGGAAGTTGATTGGTTGGTACACTAACAGGCTTTTCACCTGCCGACTTCTGTATTTTGACACCATCGGCAAAATACACAACAGAATCTGCCTTAGCATTCAGGCTAAGCTCCAGATTTACTGAATCACCAAGATTTACAGAAGTACCTGCCTCCGGGCTAATCCAACTAGATGCAGAATTGGTGTTTTCTTTAGGCTCATTCGAACATTTCGCAAATAAGAAAATCGAACCTATAGAAAGACAAATTAATTTATTTCGCATGATTGCATTTTTAAAGCATCCAGCCAATCTTATGGCCAAAATGCATCTTCAATATGGTTAATTACAGGCTTACCAAAATTATCAAACAAAACTGAAATTATATCAAATCTTATTTCATGCTGATGGCTCATTAAATGAATGTACTCATCAGCAGCAAGTGCCATTTGTTTTTGTTTGTCAGGATTTACAAAATCTTCTGGATCAGCAAAAGAGTTATTCCTTCGTGTTTTTACCTCAACAAAAATAATAGTAGAGTTTTTATAGACGATCAGATCGATCTCCGACTTTTTAAATACCCAGTTCTCATCCAGAATCTCATACCCTAACTCTTCTAGATATTCCTTTGCCAGCTTTTCACCATCCCTGCCTAAGATATTATGACTGGCCATTATTTAAGGATTACTGAACCCAGAAAATTGGAAATCCCCTTTTCAACTTCTTTAACCTGCATATAATGCCGCATCAGTATATTCTGATTATCACTATCAGTCTCAGCCTGAATATCATCACGAATTTTCTTAAGGATACGGTCAACCTTACGCTTTTTTAAATGAAAAATTCCTCCTAGAATTGTTAATCTTAGATTTTCACTCTCATTCCTAACGTAGATTTTCCTTTTTGCATACCAATTATCACTTAAAATATAAGGCGAGGATACCATCGATATGGCAAGGTCGGCAATCTCATGATCTGTATGTTTAATAAAATCCTGTTCTGAAGGTAAGGCTCCATTTTCGAGCTGCTTTTTATACTCATCAATAATTCTGGCGCACAAGGTATTTTCAAAATTGACATCGGCCAGATTACCAATAATATAGGGAGCAATATAGGTGTCAGTAATATCATCCCAATGCACTAATTCATGCCCATAGTTCAATAAAAGACGAATTATTTCTCGTTCCTGCTTTTCATCCGTGTCGGATATTCCGGGAAGTTCAGGCTCAATGGAAACAGGATTAGTATCCGGATTATTTTGAGTTGTATAGCTATTGTTGTCTTTTTTTATTTTTCCTAAACGGATCTTATTTAATTCTGAAATAAGTACTCTTTCTTCAATCTGTAGCAGCGAACTGCACTCGCGAACAAAAACTGAAGCTTTGATACCATCAGGAATCTTGGCAATACTCTCTACCACCTCACGGATAATTCCCGCCCTTTTGATGGGATCATTTCCGGCATCCTTTAGCAGGATACCAGTCTTGTATAAAATAAAATCCTTTTTATTCTGTTCGATATGAGTTTTAAAGGCAGCACTTCCAAATTCTTGCACATACGAATCAGGGTCATGGCTATCCGGAAAGTTGACCACCTTTACGTTCAATCCCTCTTCAAGAATCATATCCAGCCCTCTTAACGAAGCTTTTATTCCCGCTTCATCCCCATCATACAGAATAGTAATATTTTTTGTGAACCGACCGATCATTCGAATCTGCTCGATAGTTAGTGATGTGCCTGATGAAGCAACCACATTTTCTACCCCAGCCTGGTGGACCGACAAAACATCGGCATAACCTTCTACCAAGTAGCAATTGTCTTCATCGCGCATTGCTTTCTTAGCAAAGAACAATCCATACAGCACATTCGACTTATGATAAATATCGCTTTCTGGCGAATTAACATATTTAGGAACAGCCTTGTCTGTCTTTAAGGTACGGCCGCCAAAGCCAATAACTCTTCCGGTAAAACTATGGATCGGGAACATGACTCGGCCGCGGAAACGATCGTATAATTTTTCATTATCCTTGCGGATGGTTAAACCGGTATCTTCCAGGAATTGAATATTATATCCTTCCTTTAATCCTTGCTGCGTTAATGCATCCCAAACATCCGGCGAATAGCCTAATTCAAACTTTTTAATAATATCATCACGGAAACCTCTCTCCTTAAAATAGCTGAGTCCGATACTTTTTCCTTCATCTGTTTCCATCATTTGATG
>CAMDKO010000082.1 GCA_945901155.1 Pedobacter schmidteae | reverse complement strand
TCAGCCTGGGCTTTTAATAAACGTGGACTTAACTGCTGATAACGTCTGTTGGCTTCAGCAAGTTTCTCTGGATCACTATAAACTTCTTCTCTGCTCAATTCCAACTCGGCTTCTTTTACAGAACTTTCCATTTCTGCAATTTCAGCTTCAAGCTTTTGAAGTTCAATATTTAGTTTCTTGATCTCTTTACTTTTATCGTCAGTTTGAACCTTTGGTTTCTCTTCTTTCTTTTCCTCTTTTTTAGGTGTTGCTGCTATATTTTTAGGTACATAAACTCTTTTGGAGTTCCATTCCTCGTATTCTTCATAAGTTCCTGGGTACTCCTTGATCTCTTGATCTTCAATGAACCAAATCTTATTAGCCACATTATCAAGTAAATACCTATCGTGGGATACTACAATAAATGTTCCTTCGTACTGTTTTAAAGCTGATATCAGGATGTTTACAGAGGCAATGTCTAAGTGATTGGTAGGCTCATCTAGGATCAGGAAATTTGCATCTGCAGTTAAGGCCTTGGCAAGTGCAACCCTTGATTTTTCTCCTCCAGAAAGGACCTTGATCTTTTTGAAAACATCATCCCCTGTGAATAAAAAACATCCTAAAATAGAACGCAATTCTGTTTCTGTATGCTTTGGAGCAAATGCTTGAAGTTCTTGAATCAGCGTGTTCTCTAAATGAAGCGCTTCTAACTGATGCTGTGCAAAAAACGTTTGTGTTACATTATGGCCAGTTTCACACATACCGGTAAAATTATTTTTATCTGCACCTGCAATGATCTTAAGAACAGTTGATTTACCACGACCATTTGCACCGATAAGCGCTATTTTATCTCCCTTTTCAATGGTCGCTGTCGCATTTTTAACAATTGGTACACCCGGATAAGACTTGTTCAAATCTTCGATACGGATCACATGCCTTCCAGATTGCTTGCTAAATTTAAAGCTAAAATTAACCGACGGGTTGTCATCATCCACATCATCTACACGCTCCATTTTTTCAAGAGCCTTGATTCGTGACTGGGCCATTTTAGCTTTGCTGGCTTTAGCTCTGAAACGCTCAATGAGGCGCTCTTCCTGTTTGATCTTAGCCTGTTGGTTTTTAAACTGTCCGCTTTGAATTTCTTCTCTTAGTCCTTTTTCCTCTACATAAAAGCTGTAATTTCCTGCATAAGGAATCAGTTTGCCTTTTCTTGACTCAACGATTTTTTTAACCACTCGATCCAAGAAATATCTGTCGTGGGAAACGATTACGATCGCACCTTCAAAAGCCTGCAAATACGTTTCAAGCCATTTAATGGATGGAAGATCCAGGTGGTTGGTAGGCTCATCTAGCAATAGGATATCGGGGCTCTGCAGTAATATCCTTGCAAGCATCACACGCATACGCCATCCTCCCGAAAATTCTGAAAGAGTACGCTGCGTATCTACCTCACTAAAACCCAGACCAGCCATAATTTCGTGCGCGCGGTATTCAATGCTGTAACCGTCAAGTGCTTCAAATTCATTCTGCTTATCACTTAACTTATGAAGAAGGTCATCGGTATATTCAGTTTCCAGTTTCTTAAGAATAGATTCTATTTCTGTATGAAGCTGGTTTTGGCGTTCAAAAGCCTCCATAGCAACATGCAAAATGCTTTTATCACTCTGATAAGAAAGAAGATCTTGATTCAGATAACCAATCTTAATATCTTTTGCCATGGAGATGGTTCCACTTGTAGCGGCATAGTCTCCAACAATTATTTTTAACAGTGTAGTTTTACCAGTTCCATTTGCACCAATCAGACCGATTTTTTCGCCCGGTTTGATGTGCCAGTTTGCTTCGTCGTATAATGCCCTTGCACCGATCTCGAATATTAGATTATTTATTGCGATCATTTGCCGCAAAAGTACGGATTTTATAGATTATTTTTTTCTAAAAGCATGCCAAGGAGTGATTTTCCTTTGAGTCGGAATATTAGCTCCTATTTTGATTGAAATCGAACTGAATTATTCAAATTGCGTAGCTTAATTCTTATTCAGGGTCTTGAAGTAGCTTCGTGTTATACTTAATGAATTTCAAAATAAAATATAAAACAATGGAAGCTGCTCCAGCAAAATATAAGGTTTCATTAAAGTTTCTTTGCTCTTTTACCATTTCTCCGCCTATATCAAAAAGGCAGAATAGGATAAGAAGTGCCGCAAGTCCATTTTTTTCCTGACGAAAAACTTTTTTCCAGTTGAAATTATAATCCGCTTTTTTGAAAGAGCTAAACTTTGGAACAATGATCGGTGTTTTTTGGGCCCATTCTAAATAGGTCTGTCCAAACTTATTCTTTAAGAACTGCTCTTCAGTGAAGATAATTCGTTCATAGTATAAAAAATAAAAGAGGGTAAAAGCAATTATAAACCAGAAATTACCAGTGAGCATTGCAATTCCAAGCCACATGAAAAAATTACCTACATAAAGTGGGTTTCTCATGATTGAATAAATGCCCGTTGTGTTTAAAACATCAGCTACCTGATGCTCAGTATTTCTTCCTGAGGTATTCGGCCTGCTATACCCAACGGTGTATATACGGATAAAAAATCCAAGGAAAGCAACCAGTAGACAGGTTAATTCATATAAACTCTCTTGAAAATTGTTTTCTAAAATCCAATTTTCAGGATTTGACTCATTATTTAAAAATAAGACAATCCCGATCGCGAAAATGATCAGTGGTAAAATGCTACGGTACTTAAATAGCCAGGCACCCTGACTTTCCATTTGCTCAGTTAAGGCCATTTACTATTATTAGATTAAGATAATGTTAACCAAATGTAAATATTAAAATTCTATTCGCAAATCTTGTAAATTACTTGTGTCAAGGTTTTTGCTCAATTTATTGGGCAATATGGTTTAGAAGTTAAACAGTTGATAAAAATTTGAATGTAATTATATGGCTTCTGAATTAAAAATATAAATCAAACCTGTAACTTTGCTGTATGTACAAACTGATTAAACCCCTGTTATTTCAATTTGACCCTGAAACTATTCATTATGTCGTTACCGGAGCATTGCAAAGAGCCAATCGGATATGGGGTGTAAAATCATTGTTGAAAAACCTCTATCAATTAGAAGATAAACGACTTGCTAGAGAAGTATTAGGTTTAAAATTTAAGAATCCACTGGGATTAGCTGCTGGCTTTGATAAGAATGCTTCAATGATTGAGGAGCTAGCTGAATTCGGATTTGGTTTTATTGAAATAGGAACGGTTACTCCCTTGCCACAACCCGGCAATGAAAAGCCCCGAATGTTTCGTTTGCCTCAGGATGATGCATTAATAAATCGTTTGGGCTTTAATAATCAGGGGGTTGATGTTGTTGCAGCACGTTTAAAGCAGGTACAAAGAAAAGGTTTAATCATTGGAGGGAATATAGGTAAGAATAAACTTACGTCCAATGAAGATGCGGTCAATGACTATATCAAATGCTTTGACCGATTATTTGATGTTGTGGATTACTTCGTAGTGAATGTAAGTTCTCCCAATACACCTGGATTACGTGAATTACAGGAAAAAGAGCCGCTTAAACATATTCTTAATACACTTCAGCAGCGAAATAATAAAAATCAGATAACGAGGCCAATTTTGCTTAAAATAGCTCCAGATCTGACTAATTCTCAGTTAGATGATATTATTGAGATTGTGATGGAAACAAAGATTGCTGGTGTTATCGCGACCAATACGACGATTTCTCGCGATGATTTATTATCATCAGAAAATTTGAAAAAAGAAAGTGGGGGCTTAAGCGGAAAACCTTTAACCACGCGCTCAACCGAGGTTATTCGCTATCTTTCAGAACATTCAAATAAATCTTTTGTGATCGTCGGAGTTGGAGGAATTCATTCACCTGAAGATGCCCTTGAAAAGATTCAAGCCGGTGCATCGCTCATCCAGATCTATACAGGTTTTATTTATGAAGGACCAGGATTGATTAAGCGGATTTTGAAAGGCTTATTATAGATCAAATACTGTCTTAATTATCGTCATATCGAACATGCAATGCCTATTTAGTTCTTAAAATAAAATGACGCATGGAGAGATCTGTAGATCAATCCACAAAATTGAATTTTATCCAATTATTAATCCATTCAGCATAAAATAAAAAAATCCTGATCAGATCTGAACAGGATTGAATTCTTAAATGTAAGATAAATTATTTCTTTGCAGCAGCCTCGATTGCAGCCAAAACAGCATTGTTTTTGCTAACTTGACTTTTTGAAGATTCTGCAGAACGGCTACCGATTTCAATATCTCTGCCTAGTTTTAAAAATTGAACCTCTAAACGTGAAGTGGTTTTATTTTTTCTGTCTTTTCTTTTTAAACGTGTAACACCCATGGTTTTAAATTTTATTTTTTTTATGAGGTCAGGAGCGGATTCGAACCGCTGTAAAAGGTTTTGCAGACCTCTGCCTAGCCACTCGGCCACCCGACCTTTTGTAAAGGAATGCAAAAGTAGCAAATTATAATTGCTACCCAACAATTTTTAACAATTTCTTCTTATTTCAGAACAGAATATGGATGCAGAAATTGCAACATTCAGAGATTCTGCACCTCCCAGGCGTGGAATAGTGACCGGAAAGTGAATCATTTTCATCAGATCAGCATTAATTCCTTTTCCTTCATTGCCTAATAACAGGATTCCTTCTTGACCAAAAGTAGTTTTGTAAATTGATTCCCCATCCAATAAAGCGCCATAAACTGGAAGCTTTGTTCTTGAAAATAGATCTTTCAAGTCTGCATATATAATCTTAACCCTAGCCAGTGAACCCATGCTTGACTGTACTACTTTTGGGTTGAATGCTTCAACAGTATCCTGAGAACAGATAATGTACTTGATCCTGAACCAATCTGCTGTACGTATGATTGTACCTAAATTACCGGGATCCTGAATACCGTCTAATGCTATTGAGAAATTGCCTTCTAGTAATTCTATTTTAAATTCTTCAGTACAGGGTATTTTAATTGTTGCCAGCAATTGTTGAGGAGCACTTAAAGCGCTTATCTTTGATAAATTATCAGAGCTTATTTGATGTAGCTTTATATTTTGTGATAATTTACCCAACTTTGGAACTACATCTGTAAGATGATAGATAGAATCAATTTCAAATTCTGAATTAATGAATTCGGTAATTGATTTTAATCCTTCAACAATGAAAAGACCATGTTCTTTTCTGAACTTTTTTTGATGTAAAGATTTTATAAAACTTATTTGAGACTTTGAAATCATACCTTCTCTGCCGTAGTTGTTTACCTGCAAGTATACTGCTTTTGTTCCTAATATTTGCCGGCTGTAATGCATCCAGGTATCTGCCCGAAGATCAGGCATTGGTTAAGAAAGTTAAGTTAGAGGGTGTAGATAAGCAATTTTTAGAAACTGCATTAACCTTTGTTCAGAGTGATATTCGCCCCAATTCAAGACAGAATCTGGCTTTGTATAATATTTTCAATACTCGTAAAGGAAAATATCGTACCGACAGGATCAAAGCAATTGGAGAGGCTCCGCATGTCCTTGATAGTTCATTATTAGAGATATCACGTGTTCAGATTGAGAAATTCCTAGCCTCAAAAGGTTATTTTAATGCCAAAGTAAAAAGTGACCTTA
This sequence comes from Pedobacter schmidteae, assembly GCA_945901155.1. Taxonomy (GTDB): domain Bacteria; phylum Bacteroidota; class Bacteroidia; order Sphingobacteriales; family Sphingobacteriaceae; genus Daejeonella; species Daejeonella schmidteae_B. The sequence goes on along the minus strand of CAMDKO010000082.1, from coordinate 5,104 downwards.
AGATTAAGAAGCGAAATGCCGAAATTGTCTTTACTGCCGATATTGGTTCTGAATTCAAGATCAAGAAAATAAGTTTCGAAATTGAAGATACCACAGTTTCTGCTCTTTATTTGGCCAATCGTGATAAGTTTACCCATTTACAGGAAGGCAAGCGCTTCGACTCAGATACCCTTGCCTATGAGCGGGAACAGATATACAAACTAATGAAGCAGCATGGTTATTATGATTATGTTAGGCAGTTTGTGAGGTTTGATGTGGATAGTAACCTACTTAACAATGAAGCTAATCTTAGATTATTTCTTGCAAATCCTGCAAATAAATCTGCGCATCAAACATATACTATTGATAATAGTGTCCTTACTATTTCTACTAGCAATGGGCTAAATACCGGACTAAAAACAGACACCGTTACAATTGATTCACAATTTCATTTTGTTGATTATTCTGGAAAATTTAATGCTAAGCCAATTAGTCGTTATTTTTATTTAAAGAAAAATGATCTATATAATATTGATAATGAAGAAGTTACATATGATCGTTTGTATGATTTTAATGTTTTCAGAAATTTGAAAATCGAGTATCAGAAGTCAAGCGACAGTACCTTCAAATTAATACCGAATTATTCGATTACACCACTTAAAAAGATGAGCAACAGGGTTGAAGGTGAATACACTTTCAATTCAGGACGTAATGGATTCAATATTGGAAATACATATACCAATCGAAATCTATTTGGGGGTGCCGAACATCTGGAGATCAAAGCAAAATATGGAATATTTTTCAATGCAGATGGAAGTGGCAATGTTTTTGACCGGGTATTTAGCCGCGATCTTCAGTTGGGAGCAAATCTGGTTATACCGAAATTATTAGTTCCATTCAATATCCCCTTAATGGGAAGAAATGGGATACCACGTACCACAATTTCAAGTAGTTTCCAGCTTTTTGATCAAAGGCAGGCCTTTTCAAGCAGGGTCTTTATTAATTCTATAATTTATGATTGGGTAGAAACTAAAACTAAGCTGCACTCTTTCACGCCTTTAAATATCGAATTCAGGAAGGGAAAACTCGATCCGGTATTCAGGGATAGTTTAATTCAGCGCGGCTTTGAATTATATGTTAGGACCAATGATAGGCGTTTTTTCAATTTGGGAAGTCAGTATGCTTTTACCTCCAATGCTATTAAGCTAAATACTTATAGTAATTTTTTGTATTTCAAAGGATCAATTGATGCAGCTGGTAATTCGCTAGGATTATTGAATAAGATAGTGAACTTCAATGTAGATAATGATGGTTTCAGAACTATATTGGGATTGCCTTATCAACAGTATTTAAAGACAGAAATTGACCTTAGGTATTACTGGTCATTTGGTGGAGAAAAGCAATTGGTGGCTCGTATTAATCCGGGTGTTGGTATTGCTTATGGTAACAGCGATCAATTAACTTTTGAAAAGAATTTCTTTGCAGGCGGATCAAGTGGCGTAAGAGCATGGCAGGCACGAACTTTAGGTCCCGGTAATTACAATAGAGCTGTTTTGGGGAGTGATGGCAAGGCAGATACATTAAGAGCTAATCTGCGTAATCTCGATCAGTTAGGAGAGATTAAAATGGAGGGTAATTTGGAGTATCGTTTTAAGATAGCAGATAATATTTTGAATGCAAAAGTCAAGGGAGCAACTTTTGCAGATATTGGAAACGTTTGGAGACAAAAACAAACTGTTGAAAATCCGGGTGGTGAGTTTAAATTTAATCAGTTTCTGGGTCAGCTTGCAGTTGGAGTTGGGGCTGGTTTACGTTTTGATTTAAACTACTTTGTGTTCAGATTCGATGCTGGTATCAAGGTGAAAGATCCACAATTCACGGGTTCAGATCAATACGTAATAAAGCATCTTTTTAATAAAAAGCAATTTAAACTCGATTATGCAGAAACGCATCGACCAGATATTTACCGCTTTGTACAGTATAATTTCGGCATTGGTATGCCATTTTAAAGAGTATACCTAGATCAGGTTCTTCAAGCCATCAAATACCGTCTCAAAAAATGTAGGTAGTTTAAGTCCGTTGGTTGAATTGTAATAGAATAGGAAAACCAATAGGATAATGGCAATAATGATGAATTTTCGAAACAGGGCAGCCAGTATGATCAGAATTAAGGGCACAATCACTAATACCCACCAGTTTATATTTATAGGATTGATAGAATCACCTTTACGGATTACGTAATATAATTTACCATGAGTGCCTGATTCGTTCTCATGACGTAAATAAAGAAAAGTAGATTTATCAATTGCTTGTGCTGCTACAGCAACACCATTATTAAATTTTAATTCCTGGCCGAATCCATTGATGCTAAATTGAAAGGTGCCACTTAGGTTCTCCAAAGGCTTATCCAATGAATCGACAGCAATAATGGCAATCTTATTATTCTTGAGCAAATTCTCTTTCACAATGAAATTATTGAGAACAACTTCGTTTCCCAAACTTAATTCAGACTGAGAATACACCTGATTGCTTGACAATATAAAAAATAGTCCGATAAAAATACTTCTGAAATTATTCATTCAAATGATCGTTTTTTTTAATAAAAAAGCCAAAATGGAACATGATAAAAATTAATTGTCTTGAACTTGTGTGACAAGATTTACAGATCTAACTTTTTTCAATTCATTCACTGCTCTATTATGATGATTCGCTCCGGTTAGAACGATAATTCGTTTTCCTCTATTATTTATTGCCAATGCTTTGATGTTATCTGCAATTCGCTGATCACGGCTAACCTGAAAGTCATCGTAATATTGATAGGGTGTATTTTTCAGAACCTCAGTCTGCCCCTTTGTGAACTCCTCGGTTAAAGCATCATACGTTCCATCCATTAAATGGTTTGCACCTAATTTAGCCATCATTTCTCCTCGTTTAGTTATAATTGCTGGGAGGCCTTTGGCAATTCGAGCTTTAACAATGCCACTGTCGCGCATGATTGTTTGATTCATTGCTCTAAATTTACCGAACTCGCCAATTGTTTCCTTCATAAAATTTGCAGGGAGGGGTTTTCCTTCAAAATCTGTCCCCATGAAGTCAATACCAGCTTTTACAGCTTCCGGGAATTCATTTTTAAACATAATCATTTCCGGATTATATAATGGATTTAAATAATTTGTGTCTCTGTTAATATCCTCTGGCCTGATTTCTACAGCAATGATATCGGGTTTAAAATTTTGAATGATTCGTCGGACATGTTCAAAATTGTAATTCACATTCTTTTTATGTCCGCCATGAATGGTTGGAAGAACCAGTACCTCAGTTTTTTGAGCAAAAATTGGGTTTGTAAAACTACTGATCACAAATAATACAGCTAAATAGATTTTAAATTTCATCTGGTTAAGTTAAAATTATTTACTGATCAATCCATCCTGATCAAGACTGATTATAGTATCGCTTCCTTCCTCTCTGATACTAATGAGGAACTGCCTGCTATTAGCTTCAAGATTGAGTGTATTCTTTTTACCGTCTATCTGAATATCGTTTTCAGAAACTTTTAGTTCATTAAGACTTGAAGCGTATCGTTTATTTTTTTTAAAGTATTCTTTCTGCTTGTAATAGGTCAACCATAAGTATTTGCGTTGTTTTTCTGAATAGGGGACAATAAATGTTTGTTCACTATTATTAGGAGTATTTTCAGAAAATAGGGTATATCCCCATCTTTCCGGATAGTGCATATTGATTATACCCTGAGGGCTCCAGCATGAATAATGAGGAGCAAAAGCCTTTCCAGTACTATCTAATGCTTTTGAATAAACTCCATCTTTTACTGAAAAATCAAAATTGGTTCTCAGGAAGTTGATTCTGAGATTCGTATTTTGTTTCGCATCTTTTGGATTAAAATTGAACGCTGAAAGTGGTAAGGCAATTTCTGCAGTCCACCCAATATCAATATCCTCTGCTTTGTTGATCGTCCCATTTATTTTAACGGCTGATTGTAATCCTATAGGTATCCAACCGCTAACCGGAACACCAGCGTCTCTGTAAGGCTTATTCATGATCAAAAAGAGCATGTTATTTTGAGGGTTAATCTGAATCTCAAAATCATCATTCATATTATTATCTGGATCGATAAAGATCTTAAAAACATTATCTCTGAATATAATATCCTTTTCAGGTTTAGTATTAGCCCAAACATGTGGCTCCTGTAATTGCGCAGCGATGTATAGATATTTTTCATCCCAAAGCATCTTAACCCTGGTTTTAGTTTTAGGAACAGGTTTAAGATCTCCCTCAATGTCTACAAAAAAGTCTGACCAGCGACTATCAAGCCATGCTTTTTCATCCAGTTCTCCGTCAATTTTTAGTGTGGTTCTGGTATTTAGTAAGGTATAGGATTTGGGTTCTGAAAATAGATTTTCAATCCCTTTGAATGCGGATTGTGCGAATAAATTATGAGGTGCAAAACATCCTAATAATAAAATTATTAAGCTTTTAAAAATGATTTTTGGTCGCAAGTTGCTTTATTTATAATTTATGAAATTGTCTCTAAGATGGATAAAGCTATATTAAATTGATCACAGATTCTTCTTCATTCACCAGTTGTATCGTAACAATGCTATAACAGGTAAATGGTCTGATGCATAATGTTCTAAGCCTGATTGATTTTTCCTGAGCGAGCAGTGTTAACATCTACCTCCTGCAAAGCTACAAGATCTGGATTTTCTATTTTTATTGCTTTGATTATTGCTTCCATATCTATAATCCCTGGTTTTGAAGGAGGATTTCCGATATGAATATTATAGCTCATGATTTTTAAAACTCTGCCTGAAGGTTTGTTTTTATTGTGATTATGGTCTTTAGATACTCCGCAAGCAGTTAGAATTAAAAGGACATAAGCGAAAATAAGTATTCTCATTTTTATTGATTTTATAGCCAGCACTGAAAAAAAAGACTCTCGTAATGACGCTTTGCAACAGGCAAAAATAAATTTTTTATTGCATGGTGGTACTAAGCACCTATAATTTCATTCCGCTCATAGCCGCGGGGGCTTAGTTCTTTTTCTGTAGCAAAAAAGAACCAAAACGCTACCGCTGCGCCTGCTGCTATGAAAGGTTCTGCGAAGGCT
>CAMDKO010000081.1 GCA_945901155.1 Pedobacter schmidteae | reverse complement strand
GGCGATTTTATAGCAATGAAGCTTACAGGCGAGATCAGTACCAGTATTTCTGCACTTTCTGAAGGTATTTTCTGGGATTTTAAGAACGATGAACTTTCCAAAGATGTTTTTGGATATTATGGATTTGAAACCGCTATCATTCCCAATATCTTGCCAGTATTTTCAGAACATGGTAAGCTGGATAAGGCTATTGCCGCTAAACTTTCCCTCCCTGCAGATACCGTTGTTACGTATAAATCAGGTGATCAGCCAAACAATGCGCTATCGCTGAATGTCCTAAAGCCTGGAGAAGTTGCTGCTAATGGTGGTACTTCAGGAGTTATTTATGGTGTTTCTGATAAGCTGACCCATGATAAGCAGTCAAGAATAAACACCTTTGCGCATGTCAATTATACCTTGCAGCAAAAACGTCTTGGGGTTTTACTGTGTATCAACGGAACAGGAATTTTGAACCGCTGGGTTAAGGATGTTGTCGCATCTGGAATCAATTATGATACCATGAATGCAGAAGCTGCTAAGATTCCAGTAGGAAGTCAGGGTTTGAGGATACTACCTTTTGGAAATGGAGCAGAGCGCATGTTGAATAACCGAAATATAGGGGCTCATTTTCATCATATCGACTTCAATCTTCATAGTCGTCCGCACATTTTCAGGGGCGTTCAGGAAGGAATTGCATTTGCTTTCCGCTATGGTCTGGATATCATGCGTGGAAATGGGATGAACCCCAGCCTAATTCGTGCCGGACAGGCAAATATGTTTTCTAGTGAACTTTTTATACAAGCTTTTGTTAATTCTTGTGGGGTACCTCTTGAGCTTCATATAAATGAAGGTAGTATTGGTGCGGCCATTGGCGCCGGTATTGGAAAAGGAGAATTTACTACAGAAAATGCATTCAGTAATGTGAGGGCTTTGAAGGTTGTGGAACCGAAAAAGGATTCAGAATACGAAACTGTTTATCAAGAGTGGAAGGCGCTGTTAGAGAAGCATTTGTAGTGTTTTATGGTTTTATTAGAGCACATGCGGCAGGCCTGCGCTAGCACTATTACTGCTATCTACCTTCCTTCTTAGTATAATGATAGTCTGCAAATCGTATAAATTGCTTCCAGTCGTATACCGTCAAATCATGCTTTCCTTCGCGGTTATGATAGGCCATCGGGGATTCAATGATGGGAATATTTAATTCTGGCTGAACCTCTGGTAGGGCTGACTTTAAGCCATATAATCCATAAACTTCTTCCGCATTTTTTAGAGATAAATAGGTTCCTTTTGGATCTGCCCAAAGATCTTCGGATGCGTTTGTTGCATAAACCGGCCTTGGAGCGATCAAAGATATTAGCATATGCTGATCTACAGGAAGTTGATCTTCATGCTCATTGTATTTTTTATAATTGGTATTAAACCAATGAGGGAAAGAAGTATTAATCACTTTTATTCGTTCGCCAAATTGCCTTCTTGCTAGTGCAGCACCAGAGTTTCCGGAACAGTTACTGATGCAGAGCGCAAATCGTTGATCGTTAGCTGCCGCCCATAAAGATGCTTTTCCGCCCCGCGAATGTCCGGTTATGGCTACTCGTTTTTTATCCAGCTGAGGGTCTGTTTCAAAATAATCCATCACCCTGCTTGCTCCCCATGCCCATGCACCGATTGCTCGCATTCCATTATCTGCATTCAGTTGTTCAGGATACAATTGCAATGCCCCATTCATGAAAGATAGTTTGTTATCTGGTGCTAGGTCATTCACTTGAAAGGCTGCAATGGCATAGCCCCCTTCAATCAATACCTCTGCCGGCCAAAACTCGCTAATTAATGTTCTGCTAGGATCTGTATTCTCTTTTGGCCGATTATTGATCAGTAAAAATACGGGCGCAGGTCCGGTTTTATGATTCGGAATGAACAGGGTCAGGTTAATTTTCACGCTTTTATTCTGGTTGAAAACTTCAATCAGCACTTCCTTCAAGTGTGCTTTCCCGCTCATGCTCTTCTTATCCTCATTAATTAGGGAGTAAGTGATTCTATCATATTTGAGAGGCATCTGTCCGTAAATATTTTCTGCAAAAAGATTCAGTATCTCTGGGCGTCTGGCTTTTTCCCAGGATTTAGCTGATGTTACTTTTTTCCCAGTGCTTGTTTTTAAAGCTGGTGGCAATATATATTTAGGCACTTTCGATTCATCATAATTGGTAGATGCTGGCCTTTGTGCATGGAGTTGGAGCGCAATAGAAAATAACAGGAGCAGGGATAGGATACTTTTCATTATGGATTTTTTTTGTTGCACTAAATATACGTCATGCAATCTCGTTTTAACGTATATAATGGTAGTGATTTTTTGGAATTAAAAAGCACACGCGTGCGCTAGCGTTGTAATATTTCCAAGTTTAGCATATTCAGCTTTCACCTTTTGGCTTTCAGCTTTTAACTCTGTCATTGCTTCATCGTTCCTCCTGGCAACGACAAGTGAAAACCTAACCCAACCAATACCCACCAATTTTTCCATAATCCCAAATCCTATTCTTTACCAATTCAAAAAATTCTATAAATTACGAATTCAAAATTTTCATCTAATTCGCACAATGCGGAATGATTTTTTTACTGAAATAAACATACGAACATGTCAAACATCATTACAGGAGATAAAGAATTTTTCAAAGGTATTGGCCATATCGGATACGAAGGCCCTGAATCAGATAATCCATTAGCATTTCGCTGGTACGATGAGAACCGGATAGTGGCTGGAAAAACTATGAAGGAAACGCTGCGCTTTGCCTGTGCTTACTGGCATTCTTTTGTAGGCAACGGTGCAGATCCTTTCGGCGAACCAACCCATATTTTCCCATGGAATTTAAAAACAGATGCGGTAGAGCGTGCTAAGGATAAAATGGATGCGGCTTTTGAATTTATAACCAAGATGAATCTTCCATTCTATTGCTTCCACGATGTGGATGTGGTGGATTATGGAAACGATATTGTAGAAAATGAACGCCGTTTGCAAGCAATTACAGCTTATGCAAAGCAAAAGCAGGATGCCAGTGGCGTAAAATTACTTTGGGGAACAGCCAACCTATTCTCGCATCGCCGTTACATGAATGGTGCTTCTACTAATCCTGATTTTCATGTGCTAAGTCATGCAGGAGCTCAGGTTAAGGCAGCTTTGGATGCTACTATTAGTCTGGGTGGTGAAAACTACGTTTTTTGGGGTGGTAGAGAAGGGTATATGAGTTTACTGAATACCAATATGAAACGTGAGCAGGAGCATTTAGCCCAATTCCTGCATATGGCAAAAGATTATGCGCGTAAGCAAGGGTTTAAAGGCACCTTCTTCATTGAACCTAAACCCTGCGAGCCAAGTAAGCACCAGTATGATTATGATGCTGCAACTGTGATCGCTTTTCTTCGTCAGTTCAATCTGATGGATGATTTTAAATTGAATATTGAGGTAAACCATGCCACGCTTGCAGGACATACCTTTCAGCATGAATTGCAGGTAAGTGCCGATGCAGGTTTATTAGGATCTATGGATGCCAATCGTGGCGATTACCAGAACGGATGGGATACAGACCAGTTTCCGAATAATATCAATGAACTGACCGAGGCCATGCTTGTGATCATTGAGGCCGGCGGTTTCCAGGGTGGAGGTATTAACTTCGATGCCAAGATTCGAAGAAACTCAACCGATCCTGCCGACTTATTTTATGCCCATATTGGTGGTATGGATAATTTTGCACGTGCATTGATTGCCGCAGATAATATTCTGAATAAATCTGATTATAAAAAAGTTAGAACAGCGCGCTATGCTTCATTTGATTCCGGAAAAGGAAAAGACTTTGAAGCTGGTAAATTGAGCCTAGAAGATCTTAGAGCCTTCGCCATCGAAAATGGAGAGCCTGAAGTGAAAAGCGGAAGGCAGGAGTATCTGGAAAATGTGGTGAACAGGTTTATTTAGAATTAATGAGCAAAATCCCCTTTCAAACTATTGACTGGTCTGCCATTAAAAAAACTGAACATATTGGAGAAACCGGGACCTCCTTTTGGCAAACTATGCAGTTTCCTGGATTGCGAATCCGCTTGGTGGAATATTCGGAAGGGTATTTAGCAGATCACTGGTGCCAAAAAGGACATATTGTGCATTGCTTGGAAGGAGAGTTTGTTTCTGAGCTGATTAGCGGTGAGCGGATAAGCCTGAAAAAAGGAGAAACGTATGTCGTATCGGATGAACTAAGCTCACATCGCTCTATGACTGAAAGTGGCGTTAAACTGCTCATCGTAGATGGTGATTTTTTGAAACTTGAATAGTTCTTTTAATAGATATTCTGCCCTATATAGTTTAGTAATGCGAAAATTAGCATAGTCAAATATCCAGCATATAAGGTCAAATTAGCAATACAATATGGGAACCTTAAACCTCATTCATAATACCCCATTAATATTTCTCGACAAGATCAGCGCAGGCTTGCCGGGAAAAATTTATGCCAAAGCCGAACATCTACTGCCTGGCGGAAGTATTAAAGACAGGGCTGCCTATCAGATTATTTTAGATGCGTATCAGAATGGAAATTTGATAAAAGGGCAGACTGTGGTTGAAATGACCAGTGGGAATATGGGAGCTGGATTAGCATTGGTATGCAAGCAATTTGGTAATCCTTTTATTGCCGTGATGTCGGAGGGGAACAGTTTGGCAAGGCGCAAAATTCTGAATGCATTTGGAGCAGAGATCATAATTACAAAGCAAGTCGACGGTAGTCCTGGTATGGTTACCGGAGCAGATATTGCCTATGCTGCCGATCTTGCAAAAGATATGGCTCAGAACAGGAATGCATTCTATGTAGATCAGTTCAATAACCCATCAAGTATTAAGGCACATTTTCATCATACGGGACCAGAAATTGTAAAGAATTTGCCTGAAATTGATGGTTTTATAGCCTCTGTTGGTAGCGGTGGAACATTCATTGGCGTATCTAAGTATTTGAAGTCAGTTAATTCGAATATCCAGTGCATGGTTGTAGAACCCCAAAATGCCGCAATCTTGAAAACTGGAAAAGTTAAAGATCCAAGACATGTAATTCAAGGAACTGCCTATGGTTTGATTCCTCCACACTGGGATGAAACATTAGTGGATGATTTTATTACTGTGACTGACCAAGAGGTTCTGGAAATGACCAGAAAATTATCTGAAGAGCAGGGTTTGTATGTTGGCTATTCGGCAGGTGCTAATGTATTAGCAGCTCAAAAGTATTTGATGGCACAAGATAGGGCACTGAACATTGTTACCATTCTTTGCGATTCGGGTTATAAATACGACGATGCAATCTTAGTATAATTAGTATTAAAGTATGGAGATTGCTTCTCCGCCCAAAGCGGATTGCAATAACCTCTCCACAACTCAAGGCAGACGCCAGAATTACACAATCCCAGTCCCATCCTCAATCTCAACCACATAAGCTAGCATTTCAGTACCTGTTTTGGCAAGGTAGGTATCACCTATTTTTTTAATGAGTGCATCAACTGCCTCGGTTTTTACCAAGTTAATGGTACAGCCTCCAAAACCACCGCCCATCATTCGGGCGCCAATCACATTCGGATCATTTTTAACCAAGTCAACCAAAAGATCTAGCTCCTGGCAGCTCACCTCATATAAATCTTTCAATCCGGCATGAGTTTCAAACATGCGTTTCCCGAAGGCTTGCATGTTTTTGTTTTCCAGATCAGTACAAGAATTTAATAACCTTTTGATCTCTCCAACAATAAAGTTGCATCGGTTATAAACGATCTCGCTGACCGGTTTTACAAATTCCAATAACATTTCTTCTGAGGCATCCCGTAAACTCAACACTTCCGGATGAACAGCCTGGATTAATTTTACCCCAGCTTCGCATTGTTCCCGACGTTCATTATAAGCTGATGAGGCAAGGGAATGCTTTACGCGGGTATCGAACAACACGATTTTGAGGTTTTCGGTATGAAAAGGAACGTAGGCATATTCCAGGCTTCGACAATCTAGACGGATGAGTTGATTTTTTTTACCAAACATGCTTGCAAATTGATCCATGATGCCGCACTTTACCCCAACAAACTCATTTTCTGCAGCCTGCGCCAGGCAGACAAGCGCCATATTTTCAAGATTGAGATTAAAAACGCTGTTCAGCGCATACGCCGTAGCACATTCAAGTGCGGCCGATGAGGAGAGCCCGGCACCGGGAGGAATATCCCCTCCAAACACAATATTAAAGCCATGATCAAGGGAATGATTTTTCTGGATCTGTTTTACAACCCCCAGAATGTAGTCCGGCCATAGTTTACCGCTGCGATTTATAGCATCAAGATCAGTTTGATAATCATCCTGATAATCAATGGAATATAAGCTAATTTTCCGATCCTTACGCAGATGAATACCCAAATAAATCGCCTTATTGATCGCTGCCGGTAATACGAACCCCATATTGTAATCAGTATGCTCTCCTATCAGGTTGATCCTACCTGGTGAACGAATGATTAGGGCTTCCTGCCCAAAAAGTTGCTGGAATTTGATGCGGATTGTTTTTGGATAATTGGAAATATCGTGAATCATTTTTTCTGTGTTGTTCTTCTCCAAACATCCTGATTTATTTGGAGTTTTTCATAGATAGGCTTTTAATTTTTGTAGGATTAAACTATAAATGAGTTTGAACTATATAAGAACCGAAATTAATTTTTTTAAGAAAAATTCAAATTATGCTCGGAATTAAAGGCTCCAGATTTTAGTCTTAAAATATTAAAATAAGAATATTGCCTCCATCAAGTAATAAATCCTATTTTAAGCGTTTATTATTTATAATTTTACATGACACCTTTAGAAGTAAATGGATGAAATATATACCTAAAATTTTTTCATTTTTTTTGTTGATGAGTCCGGTTTTGTGCTTTGCACAGCAAAATACGTATACCATCAGCGGAACAGTAAATAGGCCTGAGATAAAAACCCTTTACTTTACTCAATCTACATTTTATGATACTAATACGAAGCTAAATGCTCAGAAAATTGAGGTATTAGACGGCAGATTCAGCATTAAAGGAATGATTGATGAACCCGTGCCTGCATTTCTATCACTATTTGAAGATTATAAGAAAATTGGAACTAAGCCCAAAGAGTTCATCCTCGACAAGGGCATAATTTCCATTGAAATTACTTCCGATCTCGCCAGTGCTGTAGTAAAAGGTTCAAAAGCTCAGGATGATCTCTTTCAATACAATATCGAACAGAATCCATATTCTGCAAAGATAAATGAAATCAACATTGAGGCGCAAAGGCTATCCTCTAGTGGAATATCAGCTGACTCCATTGGCCAACTATTCCGTATACCTTTCCGTGATGCAAACAGAGCCTTGACAGATTTTCAACTGAAATTTATACAAAAGAATTCTTCTGCCTTTATTTCCTTATTGCTAATTCCAAATATTGCAAGATCTACCAATAATTATATTGAGGCCGACAGTTTGCTTGCGTCACTTCAAGATAATATTGAATCAAGCGCTACCGCAAAAACGATCCGGGAATATATAATTAGTCAGAAAAAAACTTCAGTGGGTGCTTTGGCTCCAGATTTTAGACTCGCTGATACCGCAGGAAAGAAGATCGCATTGTCTGCATTAAAGGGAAAATATGTACTCCTTGATTTCTGGGCTGCTTGGTGTGGGCCTTGCAGGCAAGAAAACCCGAATGTAGTTCAGGCTTTCAAGACCTATAAAAATGATGGGTTTACGGTCTTAGGGGTTTCACTCGATAAGGAAAAAAAGAGTTGGTTAAAAGCTATTCATGATGATAATTTGCAATGGCAGCATGTTTCTGATCTGAAATTCTGGGCAAGCGAAGCCGCTATACTGTATGGGATCACTAGTATTCCGCGTAATTTTTTACTGGATCCCAGAGGCAAGATCATCGGACGCGATCTTCGGGGGCAAGACCTTTTGGATAAACTAGAAGAGCTATTTCCAGCTAAGAAAATAAAGTAATATTTAGGAAATATCCATCAGGTCGACGCCAATATCCGGACGGAAATAACGACCATCAAAGTAGATCCTTCCCGCATCAGCAGTGGCATTCTGAACGGCATCAAATAGGTTATCCTTCAGTGAGGTGATGGCAATAACCCTGCCTCCATTGGTTTTGATTACCCCATTATCGAGTTCCGTTCCTGCATGATAAGCGATGGAATGTCTCAAATTTTCAATTCCTGTGATGGGCTTACCTTTCGCATATTCACCCGGATATCCGCCGGCAACAATCATGACTGTTGCGGCTGTTTTTGAGGATATCTTTAATTCTTTATCAGACAAATTTTCATTGGCAACACCAAGAAATAGATCGATCAGGTCGCTTTCTATTCTTGGAATCACACTTTCAGTCTCCGGATCGCCCATACGTACATTGTACTCAATCACATAAGGTTCCCTTCCCTGAGGAGTATTTGTGGCCATCAGGCCTATAAAAATGAATCCTTTATAAGGAATATTATCTTTTTTCAAGCCCTCAACCGTAGGAATGATCACCCGGTCTTCCACTTTTTTCATGAAGTCAGCATCAGCAAAAGAAACGGGAGAAATTGATCCCATTCCGCCGGTATTTAGGCCTGTATCGCCCTCTCCAATGCGCTTATAATCTTTAGCTTCAGGCAATATCTTATAGCTTATGCCATCGGTTAACACAAAGACAGAAAGTTCAATGCCCGTTAAAAACTCTTCAATAACTACGGTGCTGCTGGCCTCTCCGAATTTAGCATCGTAAATCATGGCTTTTAACTCTGTTTTTGCATCATCAAGGCTTTCGCAGATCAATACACCTTTTCCTGCGGCTAAGCCATCAGCTTTTAAAACGATAGGAAGTTTTTGAGTTTCTAGATAGGCTAAGCCTTCTTCCAGATTTTTTTTGCTGAATGATCTGAAGGCCGCGGTTGGGATACCATGACGAATCATAAACTGCTTTGAAAAATCTTTACTTCCTTCCAGTTGAGCACCTTGCATCTGGGGGCCAATAACTGGAATGTGTTTTAGATCGTGGCGATTAAGAAAAAAATCATGAATTCCTTTTACCAGAGGTTCTTCAGGTCCAACTACCACCATTTTAACCTGATTCTTCAGCACAAATTCAGCAATGCCTTCAAAATCTGTTGGTTTTAGGTCTACGTTTTTACCATAGGCTGATGTTCCAGCATTTCCGGGTGCAATATAAAGTTGAGATAAAATACTGCTTTGCGCCATTTTTGAGGCAAAAGCACTTTCACGCCCACCCGAGCCGATTATTAGGATATTCATTCTGTAAAGATAGGCTGAATTAGCAAATGAGCAAGGAAATTGTCAATTTCTGAGGGATGCCTTTTGATCAAGAATAAAATCTATTTGTTAGGGATGATTGATTTTTTGTTTTACATGGGTTTGAGAATAATGTATAAAAATTGGGATATACTACACGGATAAGCCATTATATATATTAAAATTATATCAGGGCAGATTTAATGAATAAATTATGGAGTTGATCAGTAATGTATCATTATTATGATATGCATTTTATTAAAATAAAAACTACTATTTTAGAATAAAGAAACACGCTACAGCCGTAAGTCTACATCAGTTTTTTCAAGGACAGTTAATGGTGTTTAGTATGATTTTCATTTTTCTATTAATCCTTTAAATAAGACCTTCCAATGAATAGACTTAAAACATTTTGCATCCTTTTTTTAATTATGCATAGCTGCTTTTTAGCACAGAGTGCAGGGCGAGCGGAATATGTTGAAAGTTATAGCTCAAATGCAGATAGTTTACCCTCAGTTTTAACTAAAAACCATGCAGATCTGCTTGAAAGCAGGTTAAGAAATCAGGCAATTTTACAATTTGGGACACATCAGTTACCTGATAATTTAAAGGATTGGGAGGCATATCGTTCTGAGCTTCGAAAAAAGATAATACAGAAAACCGGACTTATTGTAAACCAGAATCTTCCTTTGGATATAAAGGAAACAGGTTCAATTCAAATGAAGGGGTATCAAATCAAAAACATTGCATTTCAAACACGCCCTGGAGTATATGCCACTGCAAATTTATATGTCCCCGAAGGTAAGGGCCCTTTTCCTGCAGTTATTGTAATGCATGGTCATTGGCCGGGAGGCCGTTTATATGAATCCTTTCAGGCAATTGGCCAAAGTTTAGCTCTTAATGGTTACGTATGTTTGAATATCGATGCCTGGGGAGCTGGAGAAAGAACAAGAACACACGGAAAAGATGAATATCATGGAGCCAACTTGGGAGCTTCTCTTTTAAATATCGGCGAATCTTTGATAGGGGTTCAAATCTCTGATAATATGCGCGGAGTAGATTTGCTTAGTTCACTGCCTTATGTTGACTCTAAAAATATCGGCGCAACGGGAGCTAGCGGAGGAGGAAATCAAACGATGTGGTTAGCCGCTATGGATGATCGCGTTAAAGCAGCTATGCCTGTTGTGAGTGTAGGAACTTTTGAGTCTTGTGTGATGCGCTCAAACTGTATTTGCGAGCTGCTAACGGATGGGATGACTTTTACCGAACAAGCGGGAGTTCTTGCTCTTGTTGCTCCGCGCGCTATAAAGATGGCCAATATCATCGTAGATAATCCTACCTTTTTATCTTCAGAGATGCTCAGAAGTTTTAATAATTCCAAGCCTATATTTAAAATGCTGGCTGCAGAAAATAATATCAGTAATCTTGTTTTAGATAAAACCCATGGGTATTGGCCTGAAAACCGGGAAGTATTGCTTGGATTGTTTGATCTTCAGCTGAAAGGTATCGGAACCGGAGCACCTAAAAAAGAAATTCCTTTTGAGACTTTACCCAA
>CAMDKO010000080.1 GCA_945901155.1 Pedobacter schmidteae | reverse complement strand
TTCCTGTTCAAATGCAATTGATGCAGATGAACTTTATGGTAGATGGGACTATGTCGCAGTTGAAAATTTCAACCCGCCTGATAGCCTTACTAGGGAGGAATTAATTGCACAAGCACCTGCAATCCTGTTTTCTAAAGACAATAAACTGGTAATAGAATGGGGAGGAAAGCAGCTTTCGCATGGAACTTACAGATTGGATGGAAAAATGATCCGATATACCGAGTTTCTTGAAGGAGGAATTAAAAGAGAATTTCCGTTTTTGATCAAAGAGCTCGGCGATAAGGAGTTACTATTCCAAACAATGGAGCAGAACTATACCAGGGTAAAAGCAAAAAAACGCTAATAGTTTTTAATTCTGTCAGCGTTTTTTTAATATTAGTATTAAAATATTATTTTAATTTTTTCTTGCTTGAGCTTGCAGGTTGAGTTTTGTTTTGTTGCTGTTGCCTCATGTAATCCTCCATTCTTTGCTGAAATCCTGATTTTTTCTTTTCCGACTGAGGCTTCTTTTTGTTTTCCTGTATTTGTGCGTGTATCTTATCATCATTCACAAACATTCGGATAATATATTGTTGAGCAAAAGTCATCATATTAGCTAGGAAGTAATAATAATTAAGCCCGGATGGGTAACTGTTCAATACGCCAAAGAAAATGATTGGGGTGATATAACCAATGTATTTCATCTGACCAGTAGCTCCTGATACTTGATTATTAAAATAAGTATAGATTAGTGTAGAAATGGTCATCAGAATACACATTAAACTGATGTGGCTGCCTAGGAATGGTATATTGAATCCCATTTGGAAGAATGCATCAAATGTTGAAAGATCGTCCATCCAAAGGAAACTTTTTTGACGAAGTTCAAATAGATTAGGGAAGAAGAAGAAGAATGCCATGATGATGGGCAGTTGAAGTAACATCGGCAAACAACCTCCAAGCGGATTTACACCTGCTTTCTTATATAGTTTTAGATATTCCTGTTGTAAAAGGGTAGGGTTGTCATCACCAACTTTTCCCTTGATTTCATCCATTTCTGGTTTAAGGATACGCATCTTTGCCATAGATAGGTAAGACTTGTAAGTCAATGGTAAAAGAACCATTTTAAGAAGTACGGTTAAAACAAGAACGATCAAACCATATCCCCATCCAAAACGTTCAAGAAAGCTAAAAACAGGCAATACAATCCATCTATTGATGTACTTTAATGGCCAATAACCAAGATCTATTTGTTTTTCAATTTCAAATCCTTGTTTTTCAAGAATATTCAACTGATTTGGGCCAAAATAGAAATCCATTGGATAAGAAGTAACTTCCTGTCTTTCAAAAGGAATCTGCATATTGGCAGCAAAACTTTTAACCGTATTGGAATCGGGACTGGTATTTACGATCAGTTCTCCTTTATCAAAACTATTTTTTGCGATCAAGACATTTGAAAAGAAATGTTGTTTAAATGAAAACCATTTGATCTTAGCTTCGCTTATTGATTTAGTTTCTGATTCAGTAAGACTTAAATAATCAACACTTTCGTCGCCTTGTTTAAAGTAAGTACTTGAATAACGTTGTTCACTAGCAAGATCCTTCTCTTTTTGTTTTAGGACAGTTTCCCAGTTTAAGGTCAAATGTTTTTGAGTAGGAGTAACCACATCCTGCATCCCTTTGGTTGCAATAGTTAAACCAACATTATAACTATCGCCAGTTAAGGAGTAGATATAATCAATGTATTTGCCTTCAGAATAATTCAACCGCATGGTTAATGAACCAGAACCGATTTTAGCTACACTAAATGAAGTGCCTAAAGGTTGAAAATAAAGGTCATTTGTGCTGATATTCTTTCCAGCTGCTCCAAAGATCAAGCCAAATTTATTGCCCTGACCTTCAAACATGATCAAAGGTAATTGGCGATAGGTTTTGAATTTTTTAAGTTCAACC
The DNA here is from genome assembly GCA_945901155.1 of Pedobacter schmidteae. Classification (GTDB taxonomy): domain Bacteria; phylum Bacteroidota; class Bacteroidia; order Sphingobacteriales; family Sphingobacteriaceae; genus Daejeonella; species Daejeonella schmidteae_B. The sequence goes on along the minus strand of CAMDKO010000080.1, from coordinate 8,945 downwards.
GATGCTATTCGACCACCTTTAGGGCTGATTTTCACTCTCAGTAACTCATTTTCAAGTACAATTGGCTCGATACTTCCAGATTGTGCAGATCCAAATGGGCCTGCTTTGATCAGTGTTGAATCTAAAGCTGGTACGACAACAGTTTTGGTGCTGTCCTGAACCATTAAGGGTGTTTCTGCCTTTTTAACTTTTGCTATTGAGTCTTGGCTTTGTTTTGCCTTTTCCCTTTTGATGTCTTCATCAGAGGGTTGCATTAAAAAAGTTGAGCCTACTAATATGATTAAAATCAAAAAGAGACCCGTAAATGTATTTCTATCCATTAGGTTTAATATTCTGTTTTATTGGAATGCTTTTACTTCTTTTTAGAATGAAGAATTGAAGCGGCCACAAAGTTAACAAAAAGTGGATGAGGATTATCAACTGTAGATTTTAATTCGGGGTGGAATTGTCCCCCAATAAAAAAAGGATGATTTTTTAATTCGATAATCTCAACTAGATTATTTTCAGGATTGATGCCTGAGGCTATCATACCCGCCTTCTCAAATTGATCTAAATACTTATTATTGAATTCATAGCGATGGCGATGGCGTTCAGTAATTCTGGTTTTACCATAAATTGCAGCCGCTTTACTGCCCTTTTTCAGATCGCAGGTATAAGACCCCAAACGCATAGTGCCACCTTTGTTTTTAATCTTTTTCTGTTCCTCCATCATGGAGATTACCTGATTTTTAGACTTCTCATTAATCTCACTACTTTGAGCATCTTTTATACCCAACACATTACGTGCGAATTCTACAACTGCACATTGCATTCCAAGGCAAATTCCAAAGAATGGAATTTCATGTTCTCTTACATATTGAATAGCTTCTATCTTGCCCTCAATACCACGACTGCCAAATCCAGGAGCAACAAGTATACCATCAAGCCCTTTTAGCTTTTCAGCAACATTTTGTTTGATAATATTTTCTGATTGAATACATTTTACTCTAACCTTGCATTCATTTTTAGCTCCTGCATGTATAAAAGCTTCAGTGATCGATTTATAGGCATCAGGTAATTCCACATATTTCCCTACCAGTCCAATTGTTATCTCATTAGTTGGGTTTTTTAATCGCCCTAAAAAATCTTTCCAGCTTTCTAGATCTGGCTCATTTTTTTGAGGTAGTTTTAGTTTACTTAAAACAGTTTTGTCTAGTTTCTCCTTTAACATGAGCAATGGAACATCATAGATTGTTGTCGCATCTATAGATTCAATTACTGCATTCAGGTTCACATTACAGAATAGCGCAATTTTTTTACGTAATTCTTGCGGTATATGATGTTCAGTACGACAAACTAAGATATCTGGCTGAATTCCATATTCAAGTAGCATTTTTACAGAATGCTGAGTAGGTTTTGTTTTCAATTCACCAGCTGCAGCAAGAAAAGGAACCAGAGTTAAATGGATAACTAAAGAATTTCCTGAACCAAGCTCCCAACGCAATTGTCTTACAGCTTCTATGAATGGTAAAGATTCAATATCGCCAACAGTACCTCCTAATTCGGTAATTATAATATCAAATTTCTTGCTCTCACCCAATATTTTCATATTGCGTTTTATCTCATCGGTAATATGAGGAACAACCTGAACTGTTTTCCCAAGATAAGCTCCTTCCCGTTCTTTATTGATTACATTTTGATAAATTCGACCGGTTGTGATGTTATTTGCTTGTGAGGTAGGAACATTCAGAAAACGCTCATAATGACCAAGATCAAGATCGGTCTCAGCACCATCCTCCGTAACATAACATTCGCCATGCTCATAGGGGTTCAAAGTTCCCGGATCAATGTTTATATAAGGATCGAACTTTTGTATGGTAACCCGGTATCCTCTGGATTGAAGTAGTTTTGCAAGAGAAGCGGAAATAATACCTTTTCCTAACGACGAAGTAACGCCGCCCGTAACAAAAATGTATTTAGTCATGATATCTGTAGGATTTCTTATAGTTTCTATTGAGATAACAGTTATTAAGCTATTAAAGACAATAAAAACATTGTATTATACGGGATTCAAAACTATGAAAAAAATCCATAAACATTTTAATTGTTGAGAAATTTATGGGTGTTAATAAATCGGTCGAAATTTTATAGAAATAATACTATTCAGAACAAAACTGAAGATGCTTCATGCATTTGAGCCCATTTTTCTAAATTGTCGCTAATTTAAACTAGAACAGTCAATTACTAATTCCTTTGTTTTAACTACATTTGCCTTTATTTAAAAATTATTCCAACAACTTGACATTTAACGATTTTAATTTCGACCCTCAATTACTTGAGGGTTTACAGAGTATGGGTTATGTTAAACCTACTCCAATACAAGCACAGGCAATTCCATTAATACTTCAACATAAAGATCTGATCGCCTGCGCACAAACAGGTACAGGAAAAACAGCATCTTATTTATTGCCAGTATTACAGCATATCAGTATCTCTGATAAAAAACACACAAAAGCGCTTATTCTTGCTCCCACACGTGAGCTTGCTCAACAGATTGATCAACAGGTAGAAGGTCTTGCTTATTTTGCAGGAATAAGTTCCATTGCTGTTTACGGCGGTGGTGATGGAATGATCTATGAACAACAGCGCCGTGCCATGATGGAAGGGGTAGATATTGTAATTGCTACTCCAGGAAGACTAATTGCGCATTTAGCATCCGGAGTAATCAAATTAGATCATCTCCAATATCTTGTTTTAGATGAAGCTGACCGTATGCTCGACATGGGTTTTTACGAGGATATTTTAAGGATCATCAGCAATTTACCTAAAGAACGTCAAACATTGCTTTTCTCGGCTACTATGCCTCCAAAGATCCGAACCCTAGCAAATACTATATTAAAAGATCCTCAACAGATTAACATTGCACTTTCACAACCTGCAGCGGGTATTTCTCAGCAGGTTTATATGGTTTACGATAATCAAAAAGTAGAACTCATAAGTACCTTATTAAAAGGTGGAGATTATAAAAGTGTTTTAATTTTCTGTTCCAGAAAAGAAACGGTTAAAGATCTGAACCGAACGCTACGCAGAGAAGGAATCAAATCTGAAGCATTTCATTCTGATTTGGAACAAGAACAACGAGAAACGGTATTAAGAGCATTTAAAAGCAGGGTTTTGCCTGTAATTATTGGTACTGATGTTTTAAGTAGAGGAATTGACGTAGAGGGAATTAGTTTAGTAATTAATTTCGATGTGCCACCTGATCCTGAAGATTATATCCACAGAATTGGTAGAACAGCAAGAGCCGAAACAACTGGAACTGCCATTACTTTCGTTAATGAAAAAGACCAGCGAAGATTTTCATTTATTGAGAATCTGATCGGAAAAGAAATTCCTCGTATGACTTTGCCTACAGAGTTGGGTGAAGGTCCGGTTTATAGCCCAACTACCAGAAGACCTTCAACAGGGGGTAATAATAGGAACGGTAAGAAGAAGGTCTGGGTAAAGCGTAAAGCTTGATTTTGCTGGTATAATCAGCTATAGCTTATTTTTTCTCTTTTACTTTTTGTTTGTTCTGAACTTTATTTTCGCGAAGCATATCTTTCATATCATCCATTTCTGGCCCTTCCTTTAAAGCTTTCCAGTCAAATTTTTCATCAAATGGATCAAGCGCTTTTTGCGGATCAAAAATTCGGAGATCTGCTGGAACAGCTTTGTATGGACTAAAATCTGGAGTTTCGGTAAACATATCAGCAAGATCATTGGCAGCAGCATCGTATTGATTCAAGTAAGGTATTCCCAGAATATTCCAGAATGTTTTAAAGATGCTTCCAAAACTGGTGTGAGTATGACTTACATGATCTTTTCTGATATATGGCGAAACAGCCATTAAAATACTTCGGTGTGCATCAATATGATCTACTCCATCTTGGGCATCATCTTCTGTAATTACAATGAGCATATTTTTCCAGTAAGGGGTATGGGATAGAAATTCAATTACCCTGCCCAATGCCAGATCATTATCAGCCATATAACTCTCCTTAAAAGGAAAACCTGCTTTTGGACGCTCAGCCGCACCATGATCATTGGGTAAAATAAGTGTCAAAACTGCAGGCAATTTCGCTTTACCTTTACCCCATTTATCATCAAATTCTTTTTCAAATACCGTAGCTCTAAATTGATCTGGTATTGCCATATTATAGGTGGGATAGGAATAGGAGGTTTTAGAAAACAATGATTTTGGCATCGGAAAATTTGCTATATGTTTGATTCCTCCATATTTATAATGGTCTTTATAATCACCAGGTTCAAACATTACTCCAAAACCAAAATTGAAATAGTTGATCTGATTTCTGGCCAAATGATCCCACATAGATCCAGCTTCATTATAATCTTCAGGAAAAATTGCTCCTGCCGATCCATTGATGCCTAAATTGCCGGGCGCATTGGAGTCTTTTTTATAAGATCGATTATTTCCATAACCTGCTGGAGTAGTGGCCTCAACCCATTGATTAGGGTAGGTGTTAACAAGCCATCTATGTCCATCTGCAGAAACATCAGCATCTACATAAAAGTTATCGCTGATTGCAAAGTTCTTGGCAAGTTTTTGGTGATTAGGCATGATGTCTGCATTCTCAATTCGAATGGTTTTGTCGGTATTACTGAATGTTACCCCCTTTCCATATCTTGAAATAGTAGAGTCGCCTTTTCCTTTTTTTACCTGACCAAAAACTTGATCATATGTACGGTTCTCCTTGGAAATGAAAACAATATGTTTTATTGGTGATTCTTTTTGGCCTGGATAAAGTGGAACTGGATTTTTCTTTCGCCATTCAAAGGTTGGATCAAATTCATCTTTGATCAGAAAATTATTTGCGATGACCTGTTTGGTCATATTCAACAATTCATTATCTGCTGGAATATCTGTAACCTGTACATTTCCATACATCAAGCTACCAATATAACTTCCTGCCGAACCCTCTTTAAATGTTAAGCCGCCATTTGGGCCACTTCCAAACCCTTTAGCATTGGCAATGATAAGCTTTTTACCGTCTGGCGATACTTTTAGTTTTGCAGGAAACCATCCTGTTGGAATATGTCCAATCACTTTTAGTGTAGGTACATCAATTACAGCAACCGCATTAATTCCAGATTCTGCAACATAAACCCGTTTCTCATCTGGTGAAACCGCCAAACCAAATGGAATAATGCCTCTTAATTGATTTAGTTTTTCTTCAGTATATAGATTAATATGTGTGATTATTTTTTGATTATAACTATCAAGAACGCTTATATTATCATTGTTCCCATTGCTGATAAAGACATAATTGCCTGCTATAACAATAGAATTCGGACTTGATCCACCCACTGCCGGAATACCGTCAACTACTTGCCCTACAGGATTACCTGTCTTAGTTTTTGAGAATACGTGTGGTTTTAATGGGTTGCTAACCTGTACCGCCCAAACAGAGAATGATTCGGGTGCATTCACAGGGCCTAGTCCTTTAACCTGGATAGAATCATTTTCAAATCCTTTTTCTGCCTCCGGAGTATCATAGGCAAAGGCTGGTTTATCTACTGATGTATTTTGCCAAACACCCTTATCTTTCCGTTTGATATAACTGTACTCATACATTCCAACGTTGGCAACATATACTGTATTTTCATCTTTTGATAGTGTAATACCAAAAGGATATCTTCCTACAGGGCAAGATGATATTAGTTTATTCAGTTTTGTGTCTATACAAATCATCCTGAAACCGATCTGATCTACAGCATAAAGAAAGCGTCCATCCTTGCTCAAAACCATATCACCAATAAAACCATGCGAATAATCAAATTGATCATTCTTAGATCTACAGTCAATAGACCCTAGTGCCAATCCAGTTTCTATATCAAATTTGTAAACTTTATTGGCCTGTCCTCCAGCCACATAAACAATTTTATTGTCAGGAGATATGACCAATCCCATAAACACCGATTCAATGATTCCTTTATCTCCTTTTGGAGATTCTGGAACCTGCATGATCTTTGGATTTGCGGATTGAATGTTTTTTAAGATGCTGATTGAAAGCGGACTTGTACCTGAATTTGCTGTGATAGCAATATTTCCATCATTACTGATTGCAAGTCCGTAGGGGTGAGGTGCAACCTGATGCGTTTTCCCAGAAGGACTAATGATTCGGCCATTTGGAAGAATAGTTTGTCCATTTTTGCGGATAATAACATATTCATCACCAGCAGGCGCTGAAATTATAGTTTTAGGAACAACCTGAGAATAACAGGTTAAAGAAATTAGACTAAGAATAATAATGCCTGTAATTTTTTCCATGTGGGATTAATATCGCTTTAAAGAATAATTATAGTTTTTGATGGGTTACTAATCTAGATACAAAGTATTGCATTTTGATCCATATGCATATTAAATTCAGGTTATCAGATTATTTTTTTTGAATTAAATCCGAATTGAAATTAAAAAATCAGATATTTCTTAATCAGACCTGCGTATACGCGCAAGATATTGATCCATATCATCTTCGTAGATCATTTCACACTCCCAACCTAATTTTTCTGCTAGTTGTTGTAGCATTAAGAAATCAACATAAAGCCATTTAAACCATTTGCCTTTAACACTCTGGTATTCATATTGATATGAAATTTCGCCATAATAATTACTAGCTATAAAATCATCAGATTTGTATAAATAAGCAATATCAGATGAATCGAAAAGTACTTGTCCGCCAGGTAATAAAAGTCGTTTTAAATAATCCAGAAAATTAGTTAGTCCCTTGATATCGCCGCAAAGTCCAATTCCATTCATTAACATTAAAATGGTGTCAAATTGTTCGGATTCAAATTCAAGAATATCTGTATTGATCACCTTTTTTACACCTCTTATGCGCATGATATCACAGGCTGATTCTGATATTTCAATGGCTGTAACATCCAGGCCCTGCTCCTGTAAAATTAGAGCATGACTTCCTACACCGGCTCCAATATCTAGTATATTGCCTTTACAAAGTTCTAAGGCAATAGATTCCAATTCTGTCAATGCATTTTTTGTTCTGTAAAAAATATCTACAGGCATATCTTCAGGCATTCCATAACTATTATGTAGCCATAATTTGCCTTTCTGCCTTCCCTGATAATGATCCTTTAAAACTTTGCCAAAAACATCCATTTTTTTATTGAGTATATCTAAAAAATATAATGCAGATTTAAAGCTGCTAAATAATTTTTGATTTAATTCTACTAAAATACAGCTTATGATAAGATTATCTTTAATTCCTGATTAATTCAGAATTCTAAGAATAAAATTAATGATAGATAAAACATTGCAATATAATACTAATATTATTAGTATATTGTGAGTTTAATTATGATCTGGATGTTTCATTTATAATTTTTTAAATATGTCAACAGAAGTAAAATGCCCCTCATGTAGCCATTCATTTCCTCTTGAAGAAGCAATTGGTAAGGAGTATGAGCAGGAGTTACGTGATAAAATGATTGCCTGGCAAAAAAAGAAAGACGAAGAATTTCAAAAAAAGGAAGAGGAGTTTAAGGTTCAACAGAAGGATCTTGCCTTAAAATATGAACAACAATTTGCTCAAGATAAGCTTAAAATCGAGGATGGTGTCAGAATAAGTATTGCTTCTGATTTTGAGAATAAATTAACCTTCTTAGAAAATACAAATAAGGAAAATCAGGAAAAGTTAAAACTTGCCGGGCAGAAAGAGCTAGATTTTATCAAAAAAGAGCAGGAACTTAAAATCAGAGCAGAGGAGATGGAGCTTGAAATTCAGCGAAAAATGCAAACCGAACGCAACCAAATCGTGGAGCAGATAAAAAAGCAGGAAATCGAAAAAAATCTATTGAAGGAAACAGAACATCAGTTAAGGGTAAAGGAGCTGGAAAAGCAACTAGAAGATCAGAAAAAGCTGGCTGATGAAATGAGACGTAAAGCTGAACAAGGCTCCATGCAATTGCAGGGAGAGGTTCAGGAATTAATACTGGAAGAATTGTTGAAGATTACTTTCCCTTTTGATGCTATAGGTGAGGTAGGCAAGGGTGTTCGTGGTGCAGATTGTATTCAAACGGTAAGAAACAAATCTGGGCAGGATTGTGGCAAGATAATTTATGAAAGTAAAAGGACCAAAGATTTTTCGAACGAGTGGATAGATAAGCTAAAGAAAGATATGCGAGGAGCCGGGATTGATGTGGCTGTGATCGTCACTCAAAGTTATCCTAAGGGTATGAATTGTTTTGGTGAAAAAGATGGGGTATGGATCTGCTCTTTTGAAGAGGTTAAGGCCGTAGCTTTCGTTTTAAGAGATGGTATAATTCGACTTTCTAATGCTACAAAATCGCAAGAGAACAGAGGCGACAAAATGCATATGTTATATGATTACCTTACAGGAGCAGAGTTTTCAGAGCAATGGAAGGCTATTCGCGAAGGTTATATGAGTATGCGTTTGTCTATTCACAAAGAACGCGATGCAATGGAGAAAATGTGGAAGATGCGTGAAAAACAGTTGGATAAAGTTTTATTAAATGCATCAAGCATTAAAGGCTCAATTGAAGGTATTGCAGGAGCAGATACGATCTCTTTAAGCTTAAGTGATGAGGAAGATGATCTTTTGTTGCTTGAATAGGAATTTTGGTGGTGTTTGATATCTCTATACTCAAAAAATAGTTGTCAGTTGTCTGTTATCAGTTGTCTGAGGTATGAAGTCTGAGGTCTGAAAAAAGCAGTAAATCTCAAATTAGCACCACACAGTCTTTGTTCTTTGTTCTTGGTTCCTGATTCTGTAATCAGTTGTCTGTTATCAGTTGTATGAAGTCTGAGGTCTGAAAAAAGCAGTAAATCTCAAATTAGCACCACACAGTCTTTGTTCTTTGTTCTTGGTTCCTGATTCTGTAATCAGTTGTCTGTTATCAGTTGTATGAAGTCTGAGGTCTGAAAA
>CAMDKO010000079.1 GCA_945901155.1 Pedobacter schmidteae | reverse complement strand
CCATTGCGTTTAAACCAGTTATTCATTCTGCTTAAATTAGTTGAGTATCAAAAATAGAAAAAAGCTTAAACCTGCAATGCGTGTTCTTGCGCTTTATGAAAATAAATCTTTAGAAATATACAATTTCTTTGAATTATAGCCCATAATGAACCATATGAGTGCATTGAGGTTTAAATAAAAATGAGATTAATTTGAAATTAAGGAGTTTTTATTTCCTCATACTCAACAAAATCACCGGCATCATCACCTGGATGTTTGTCTTTAGGGGGCATATAGTCGACACGTATACGGCCATCCGGCTTAGGGTGTTGTTGCTGATATCGCTGATTAGCCTGATTTTGTGCTTTTGTCATCATTTTTTGAAATAAGACAGGTAAAAGCAAGCGACCGATCATTTTGATCAACCATAAAATACAGATGGTAATGAATAAAAATTTTAATAGTCCCATGAGAATAAATTCTGATAGTCAAAGATAAGAGATAAATTTTTGAATACCATCGACGCAAATTAAATGTTACACTCGAGTTACGAATTTAATTATTCTTTCGAATCGCCTAAGCGTCACACCGGATTTGATCCGGTGACCCGACCTACCTGCCCATCCTCAAGCTTTACCTTTATCCCACGAGAATGAAAGGCCGAACTGGTCAGTATTGCTTCTACAATTCCTCTTGTTCGGACACCACTTCTCTGATCTTTTTTTAGAATAATGTCTACCTCAAGTCCGGGATAGATGTCTTTTCTGTATTGGCCGTTCATTGTTTCTTAGTTCAATAGTTTCTGATAAGATCATTGTTAATATGCCATGAAATTTAACACAGGCATCAGGGAAACCGCTCTTGCATGATTCTTTCAAGAGCATACATTTCATCTCTTAATTTTGCTGCCATCAAAAAGTCCATCTCTTTAGCTGCCAAAACCATATCTTTTTTAGTTTTTTCAATTGATTTTTGAAGTTCTTCTCGGGTCATGTATTGAACAATTGGATCTGACGCAAGATTATCCGTCATTTCTTTTTCTACATATGCTTTTTGAACGCCACCCTTGAAATCCATCACAGAGGTTTGTTCAATGATAGCTTCACGCGACTTCCCAATGGTGCGTGGAGTTATTCCATGCTTAGTGTTATAAGCAACCTGTTTTTCTCTTCTGCGATTAGTTTCGTCAATAGTTACACGCATACTGGCAGTGATCTTATCGGCATACATAATTACCCGTCCGCGGTCATTTCTTGCTGCTCTACCAATAGTTTGAATTAAGGAACGTTCCGACCGAAGAAATCCTTCCTTATCGGCATCCAAGATGGCTACCAATGAAACCTCTGGCAAATCTAGGCCCTCACGAAGCAGGTTTATACCAATTAAAACATCGAAAACACCTAGCCTTAGGTCTCTTAGAATTTCAACTCTTTCTAGTGTTTTTACCTCAGAGTGGATATATCGCACTTTAATTCCAAGGCGGTTCATGTATTTGGTCAGTTCCTCAGACATCCGTTTGGTTAACGTAGTAACCAAGATCCTGTCGCCTAATTTAACCGTTTTATCAATTTCATCCAGGAGGTCATCCACCTGATTACCTACGGGTCTGATTTCAATAACTGGATCAAGCAGGCCTGTAGGTCGAATCACTTGTTCTACAAACAGGCCTTCAGTTTGCTCCATTTCATAATCGCCTGGTGTAGCACTTACATAAATAGTTTGAGGTGCAAGCGTCTCGAACTCATTGAAATTCAATGGTCGGTTGTCTAATGCCGCCGGTAAGCGGAAGCCGTAATCTACTAAAGAAAGTTTCCTAGATCGATCTCCACCATACATTGCGCGAATCTGAGGCACCGTTACATGGCTTTCATCGATCACCATTAAATAATCTTTCGGAAAGTAGTCTAGCAAGCAGAACGGACGCATCCCAGGGGTTCTTCCATCAAAAAAACGAGAATAATTCTCAATTCCGCTACAGTATCCAAGCTCTCTGATCATTTCAAGATCGTAGTTTACACGCTCCTCTAAACGTTTGGCCTCCAGGAAACGCTTTTCATTAATAAACTGCTGCTTACGGCTTTCAAGCTCCTCCTGAATAGCCCAAATAGACTCTGTAAAGCGCTCTTTTGGAGTAACAAATAAATTGGCCGGAAAAATAGCCATGTGCGACATTTTCTCAATGGTCTTGCCTGAAGCAGGATCGATGGTGCTCAATTCTTCAATATCATCCCCAAAAAATGAAACCCGGTAAGCAAAATCCATATATGCCGGGTAAATATCTACGGTATCTCCTTTTACTCGGAAGGTTCCACGACGAAAATCGGTGGTAGTCCTGGAGTATAATATCTCTACTAAGCGATGTAAAAATGCATTCCTGCTAACTTTAGTGCCAACGGCGAAACGAAAAACCGAGTTTGCAAAATCTTCTGGATTTCCCATGCCATAGATGCATGAAATGGATGAAACAACAATTATATCTCTGCGTCCCGACATCAACGCAGACGTTGTTCGAAGTCTGAGTTTTTCTATTTCCTCATTGATCTGTAGATCCTTTTCTATGTACGTATTTGATGAAGCGATATAGGCTTCTGGCTGATAATAATCGTAATAGGATACAAAGTAATTGACCGCGTTATCTGGAAAGAATTGTTTGAATTCACCATAAAGCTGTGCAGCTAAGGTCTTATTATGACTAAGAACAAGCATTGGTTTTTGTGTTTCCTGCACTACATTGGCAATTGTAAAGGTCTTTCCCGAGCCAGTTACACCCAGTAAGGTTTGATAATGATCTCCATTATTTACTCCTTCCACCAGTTGCCTGATTGCTTCAGGCTGATCGCCGGTAGGTTTATATTCGGATGTTAGCTTGAATTCCATGGGATTTTACAAAGATAATAAAGAAGTGTTGAGTATTGGGTAAAGGTGTAGTGGTGACGGTCTGATTTATGTCTTTTTATTGTGTTTGGTGTTAGCATGTATGTATAATTTCTTTCCGCTCATAGCCGCGGCAATGAGTGGAAAAAACAAACTATCATTCATACAACAAAGTTCCTTCACTCCGTTCAGAATGACACCTGCACAGCGATTTAAAAAAATAAATTACAATCAAAGTCAAATGTCATCCCGAAACCTGCCCTTCAGCAGGTGAGGGACCTTCGTAGTTCTTAGCATAATTTTGCTCTGTCTATAGGAGAAAAAAGACTCTCGCAAAGACGCAAAGACGCTTTGTATAACGGATAAAGAAATTTGGTTAAGTATATACTACTAAGTTCCTTCACTTTGTTCAGGATGACACGTGCATAGCGCTTTAAAAAAATAAATTTCAATCAAAAATCCAATGTCATCCCGAAACCTGCCCTTCAGCAGGTGAGGGACCTTCGTAGTTCTTAGTACAATTTTCCTCTATCTATAGGAGAAAAAAGAATCTCGCAAAGACGCAAAGACGCTTTGTATAACGGATAAAGAAATTTGTTTAAGTATATACTACTAAGTTCCTTCACTTTGTTCAGGATGACAACTGCACAATACTTTAAGAAATCTGTTTTAGGAAAAAGCACACGCGACACGCGTGCGCTAGCGCTAGCGCTAGCCAGATGTGACTGACGAAATTTCTTTCTAAACGCCTAGGTAATTTCGTAAGTCTTACCCTTTCAACCACTGATCAAACCAATCAAATGCCTCGGCTTGCATCTTGCTATCAAACTTATGAGGACCCGGATGGAACGAGCATTTGTATTTATCTGTAGCATTCGCTTTTTTATAAACTTCCGCTAAAATTTTATCGGCTGCCTCCATTTCAGGAAGCGTATAGAGGCCGTCATGGGTATCATTCAGAACCAAGGTTGGAAGCGGTGCTCTCAAGCCCAAAATCTCTGGAAAATCCATATCCTTTGGAAGCATTGGAACATAGGTCATCCAGGTATGAGTAAAGGACTTGTTGAGTATCAGATCTTTCCAGGTTGTCATGAAACCAACACAAACAGCACACTTTATCCGAGAATCCAATCCGCCCATAAAAACAGTCCTCATTCCACCTCCCGACAAACCGGCACAGCCAACCCGAGTAGCATCCACATCTTTGCGGGCGCACAAAACGTCTAAGGCTTTCTGATCTTCTGCAAAAAATACCCCAGGCCAGGTTGTACCTGCACTGAATAAAGATTTTGCCATAGTATGCTCATGTGCAGAAGCCCAGGTATTATACGCTTTAATATTGTTGGAATCTTCAGGATTTTGATCGTTTAATCCATTTCTTTGCGTGGCAGGAACATCCTGTAGCATCACCCTGCGACTTGCAAAAGGAAATGCATCAGAAACTAAGACTACATAGCCGCGTTTAGCAATTTCATTTGCCCATGCTAATCCGCTATAATATTCCTTTTGATGGGATACAATATCGGGATGCTGTTTATCGGATGTCTTGGTAATCTTTCTGGTTCCAAAGTACTTATTTGCTCCATGATCGTGGAAAGCCAGAATAGCAGGCAAGGCACCCTTGGCATTTTGAGGTTTTAATAAAATTGCTTCTGTAACACGGCCATAAGGCAGTTGCCAGGTCAATTCTTCGATATGTAATCCGTCATAATTGTATTGCTTATTGACAGTAACTTTAGGAATGCCACCTATATCAGGTATTCCTAAACGATCGAGTAGCCTTTCCTTTGCTGCTACTCTCCACTTCTCAATATCCTGCCATTTGGTATTCCTAAATGAGTAATCAGGAATCTTATTTTCTGTTAGTGAATAGGCCCATGCCCCATATAAACCAATAATACTTTGATTACTTCCATCCACATTTTCATCTGCCACTACCGGAACTTTGGTAGCCTTTCCGGAGTCGTTGCAAGCCGAAAGTCCATTAATTACTCCTGCCCCAATTCCAGCCATTCCGGCTATTCCAGCGATTTTTATAAAATCTCTACGGTTATTTTTCATGTTTATATTTTAAATTAAAATGCAAAACTGAATGGATTCCCTGATATTCAGGCAAATACAATTATTAGATAGCAATATAAAAGAATTCTGAGAAAATCTTATTAAAAAATGTGGTTTAGGTAGATATGATTTTTTAATAGTACCGTCATTTAGATCACCTACGGTATTTTTTAACTAAAGTGTGCTAGTGAAAGGTGGAGAAATCTGTTGAAGAAGGAGCATTTCATTCAATCTAAATCCAATTCGATGTAACAGATCTCTCCACGCGACAAATTTCTTCTAAATTGAAAACGAGTTTTCGCGTGTTCGAGATGACGGAAAAGAGACTGTTCATTGCGAGCGTAGCGCGGCAATCTCAATTAGCAATTGGATTAAAATTATGATTATGAGATTGCTTCGTCGTGCCTCCTCGCAAGTAAAAGAAAAGGTGCCTCCACTCAATGATAAGAATATGGTGCCTACATCGAAATGACGACACATGATTAAAGATAAGTCTACCACCAATTACCTCACCAACCCCAAAAGATACTCACCATACCCGCTTTTACGGAGTGGTTCAGCAATTTCCTTGAGCTGCTTTTGGTCAATAAAATTCATTTGATAGGCAATCTCTTCTATGCAACCAATCTTTAAGCCCTGCCTTTCTTCAATCACCTGAACAAACTGCCCGGCCTGCATAAGCGAGTTGAATGTACCGGTATCTAGCCAGGCCGTTCCGCGGCTTAAAACCCCTACCTTAAGCTTACCCTGTTTTAAATATTCACGGTTGACATCTGTTATTTCGTATTCTCCACGTGGTGATGGCTGTATATTTTTTGCTATATCAACTACCGAATTATTATAGAAGTACAATCCGGGAACTGCATAATTAGATTTGGGCGCTAATGGCTTTTCCTCGATAGATAATGCATTGAAATACTTGTCGAACTCTACAACCCCATAGCGTTCAGGATCTGATACCTGATAGGCAAATACTACTCCTCCTTCGGGATTTTGAATGGTTGGTAACAAATTACTGATCGAATCGCCGTGAAAGATATTGTCGCCTAAAATAAGTGCAACCGCATCTTTGCCTATGAATTCTTCACCGATCACAAAAGCCTGTGCCAGACCATTTGGAATTGCTTGTTCAGCATAAGAAAATTTACAGCCAATTCTAGTTCCATCACCAAGCAATTTTTCAAAGTGTGGAAGATCATGAGGTGTAGAAATGATCAGAATATCTTTAATACCAGCCTGCAGTAAAGTAGACAAGGGATAATAAATCATCGGCTTATCATAAACCGGCATAAGTTGCTTGCTAACAGCTAGCGTAAGTGGGTGTAATCTGGTGCCTGAGCCCCCTGCGAGTATGATTCCTTTCATAAGGGAAAGTTGTAAGTTATAGGTTATAGGTTATAGGTTGTAAGTTATAAGTTATAAGTTGTAGGTTGTAGGTTATAGGTTTGCTAATTTGCTAATTTTCTATTTATCTGTTTTTGCTTTTTCAACAAGCTCATTATACCATTCAGCTCCATATTTTCGGATAAGGGGTTCCTTTAAAAACTGGTAAACCGGAACTTTAAGTTCATTTCCAAAACTACATGCCGGACTACAGATATTCCATCGGTCATAATGTAAAACCTCAAACTCGGGATAATTGGTTATTCGAATTGGGTATAAATGACAAGAAATGGGCTTTTTCCATCCTATTTTACCGTCTTCATAAGCCTTCTCAATAGAACATTTACTAATTCCATTTTCCATAATGACATAGGCACATTCCTTATTGGTATCAACACAAGGTGTAGTGTAATCGCCTTCAAAGTCTTTGACATACGTGCCAAATTCTTCAATTACAGCAATACCCTTTTCTGTCATATAGGGTTTTACACTTGGATATATCTCATCTAAAATGGCCAACTCCGAGCGCTCAAGTGGTGCACCTGAATCTCCTTCAATACAACATATCCCCTTGCATTTATTCAGGTTGCAAACAAAATTCTCACTCACTATATCCTCGTGAACTAGGGTATTTTTGACTTCAATCATAATTCATTATTTAGCCGCTTAAAGGGCATTTTTTAGCCCTTCGGCGGATATTAACTCCAAGGTAACAGCGCCCACCAATATTTCTACATGAGCCTTAACCGGAATTCGGTTTGCATCATCTGTTATCCAAAGATATAATTTACTATTCTTCCTGAATATTCTTCCAGGTTGAATCGAAGGGCTAAACTTAATACAACGGATAAAGCCAAGCTCGGTTTTTATAACTTCTTTTCCAATATACTGGACCTCCATTTTGCTAATGCCATCATTCAGAAAATAATCCATGCTAAATTTATCGCCTTCGCTAAGCTTTGAGATATTTAGATTACGTGCAAAATAATAGGCTGAAACTACGTCAAATAGTTGACCATTACTTTTAAATGTCCCTTTTTTGGAAACCACCTTTTTTTCATCCTGGTAAAAGCGAGCTTGATCACTTCGTCTATAATTGGCTTCACGGATATTCTCTTTATAGAGGTATGGACTCATCGTTAACTGATCAATATATGAATCGTAGCGATTTTTGACCTTGTAAAAGACACTGAATGTTCCGGCCGTACCACCTTCAGCTATGAGATGATAAACCGGCTTATTATCGAATACGGCAGTGGTTTCTTCAACTCTAATAGAGGCTTCTGCTGCAGTTATAAAGCCATATCGCAGTCTGTATTGAAGCTTTTCTCCAACTTTAAATACGGGATCGCCAGTATTCTTTAGCCCTTGCGAGAAAGCATTTGGACTTGTAAAAAAAAGAAAAAGAAGTACTAATTTCCTAATCATGAATGCTATTAACCCAATAGTTGAACCCCTTTATTTCATTCCGGACTTGACCTACTGTCATTCCGGACTTGATCCGGAACGCTTAAAAATAGGTACCGTAGAACAAGGCTCACCGTACATGATACTTTTGGCAACATGTGATAGCTTCACCGTAATATCAATATAAGCAGAATCAGGAACAGCAATTTCACCGCATCCTTTAACTACCACGCGCTGATCACGATATTTTTCAATGTCCATTTTGCTAAGCTCACGTTCAAAAAGAATAGTTTCGAGCAATTTAAGATCGCCAAAGACTACTGTTTTAGCAAATGCCACCATTTTGTTGGCAAGAAGCATATAAGCCCAGGTGGGTACAATTGCATCGGCTGAACAACCTATTGCAATATGTTTGTCTGCATATGATTCCCAATTATGCCCTTTAATAAATTCCCTAAAGTCTTTCTCTTTGAGCATTAAGCCATGAAAGAGATTGTCTTTTATATCATAAAAAAAGCGTTCGCCAGCTGGATAAAGATCTGCAAGATCTAGACTAACGAGCGCGCTTTGAGCTACCTTATTAACAATATTTTCCTGAATGTCCATCTTGTTATGCATTGAGATCATTGATTAGTTCCGAATCATTTATTCAAACCGGTCTAAAACAAAAAATCCGGAAGCGAACCAATCACTTCCGGATACAAAGTTAATGAAATAAGGTATTAAAAGAATTTTAGACGATTGTCTTTAATATCTGACCTATCGCGTAAAACTTTATAGGCTTCACCTGATGCACGTTGCTGAATACTCTGAGCCACCTGAACCTTTTGTTTAAAGGCATTGGCTAGCGGTGCAGGCTTACTGAAACCGTTTACTACAAAAACATAAACTCCCTGATCACCTTCAATAGATTTAGATAATTTACCTGGCTGTGACCCAAAAATAGTTCCAACCAATTTATTTTCCTGAGAAATTCCAGGAATAACAGGATTAGCAAATACTATATTTTGAACAGGGGTTACTGGTTTGCCAGCCTTTTGAGCAACTTGCTCAATAGAAGTTGAACCTGTAATTGCTTTGTTCATTTTATCTAAAAGTAAACGAGCTTTTACGCGCTTAATAACTAATGGTTCAATCTGCTTCTTAACCTGTTCTAAAGGAAAAGTGCCTTTTTCAAATACATCAATAACCTTGGCAACTGCAAACTTGTTACCCATTTCAAATACCTGATTAGAAACATCACTCTTATCTGCTCCAAAAACCCATCTGATCATCTCACGTGAATTTTCTAAACCTTCAACAGCTGCCTGAGTAGGGGTTACATTTTCTGCCAGTTTTTTGGCATAGCCTGACTTCTTAGATTCTTCGTCAAATGCCTTATCGTTCTTTGCTGAAGCAAGAAAAGCCGTTGCTTTTGAATAGGCCTCCTGTTGAGTTTTATTACTTGTTGACAAAGATTTATCAACCAATGCTACTTTAGCAACCTTTGAAGAACCAATTTGTGCATTGATCTTAATTACATGAACTCCAAACTGGGTAGTTATTACTTTCAAATCACCAGTCTGACCATTAAAAACGGCTTCCTCAAAGGCTGGAACCATTGCGCCTCTTGCAAAAGTACCCAGATCACCACCAGAATCTTTAGAAGCATCGGTTCCAAATTTAGCTGCCAATTCAGTGAAACTTGTGCCACCTGAAATTAGGTTACGAATTGAATCAGCCTTAGATTTTGCCTTATTAATACCACCTTCAGCAGCTGGGTTAATTAATATATGACTCGCCTTAACTGAATCAGGACCAATCTTAACATCAATAACCTTTGCCATTTTGTAAGAGCCATTGGTAAATATTGGGCCAATGAATGTACCGGCAGAAGCTTTAAATATCAATGAATCTAGTGCGGGGTCTAATTGACCTTTGCGTACATAGCTGATTGGAAGTTTTGTTTCAGAGTTTATACTTACAAATAAAGAGTCGTTTGTTGATGTTCTGAAATCAGCAGCAATTTTTTGAACTGCAGCTATAACTTCAGCTGAATCAGATTTTGAAGGATTTGCATCAAATACGATGTATTCAAAAGATCTGCTTTCAGAAGGATTTTTATAACGAAACTTGTTCTCATTATAAAAATCACTATAGTCCTGATCAGTAACCTTTGCCTGATTATCAGGTACTGAATTGTAATCAAGACTTACATAACTGAAATTAGCTAATTTATTTCTCTGGTTATAGTCTTCTCTAGCTTCAAGAGTAGTTACGTAGATACTGTTCTTGATCAGATTTGAATATTTTTGCGCCATTTTACCTTCGCGGATGTTTAAAAGGAAGGAAGTCCATTGCTTACTAACAGGGCTGTCGCCTGCCTGAGTCTTAACATTCTCAAGAAATGAATTTAGCTGAACTCTGTTTAATTGACCAGTTTTTGGATCACCAAAGTTTTGTATGATCTGAGGATCAGGATTTTTACCGGTAACCAGATCATTTAGCTCGTTCTTACTAACCTGTAATCCTAAACGATTCATCTCTTTCTTCATCAAAAGTTTAGAAACAAATTGGTTCCAGGTATTTTCAACTATATAAGATGTCATTTGTGGGTCCATATTGTTCTGGCCCATTTGCTGCTTAAAGTTATTCGAATTTAGTTCAACCTGCTCATTGAATTCCAGGATTGGAATGGCTTCACCATCAACTTCACCAACTTCTGTCTGATCTGCACGTATAAATGATCCACCCATTTGCAATGCATCGCTTACTAAGAACGCAATTATTGCTAAACCAATAGCCCCAACGATGATTAACCCAGCACGGTTCCGCAAAAAACTCATTATTCCCATATCCGTATTTTTTTATTCTAATTTTAAAAGAGGGCGCAAGATACAAATTTTGAAAAATAAACAAGAGAAAATTAGAGAATCAGATAATTAACGTCTTTTCGAACATGCGAAACAAAATACATTGGTATCAATAGTAATTACCGCATGAAAAAATTCATATATCCCAAGTCGTCATTTCAATGAGGCACGAATAGAAATCTGTATTCCACAACGTCATTTCGATGAGGTAGGAATAGAAATCTGTATACCCCATAACGTCATTTCGATGAGGCACGAAGAGAAATCTGTTGATTGAAATAGAAATTCGGATTGAAAAATACTCTTTTTGAACAGATTTCTCCACCTTTCAACTATGTCTTTCAATTAAAAAA
>CAMDKO010000078.1 GCA_945901155.1 Pedobacter schmidteae | reverse complement strand
TCTTTACCTGTAAGGTCTTTTGGAACAAAAATCTTATAATCTTTAAAAGTAACACGTATATCATTACCATTGCCAAGGTCCATAATCATCCAACAACCTTTGTTCTTGCATACTTCCTTAACCAATCCTTTAATCTTTATATCCTTTTTACTTTCGCCAACCATAGCTGTTTGAAGGGCAGTGATTTCAATTACATTATCATTTTTAACGGAGTCACCATAAACGGCGGTTCCTTTGACATTTTGAACTGCCTTTAGTTCTGTTTGAGGAGTAGAGTTGCATGAGGCAAGAAAAGCCAAGGCAATTACTGAAAGTATTATTCTTTTCATTATTTTAAAATTCAAGTTCAAAATTGGAAAAAATATATTTCATATTTCGAAAAAATGTTTCTTATGACATTCTACAGAGGGAGTGAAGTATTAACCAAAAAGAGCATTAAAAACCTCCTCCACTTTTGCAACTGTTTTTATTGCGATCTTATACTTCTGCCATTCAGGCGATGTTTTAACACCCCTTCCAGACGGAAGGTTATATTTAGAGATAAATATTTGCTCAAATCCTAGTTTTTCAGCCTCCGCTATACGCTGCTCGATGCGGTTAACGGCTCTGATCTCACCAGATAGACCAACTTCAGCAGCAAAGCAGATCTTGGTATCAACAGGCATATCTTCATGCGATGATATGATTGCCACTACCACCGCCAGGTCAATACCCGGATCTTCGACTCTTAGTCCGCCAGCAATATTCAGAAATACATCCTTTGCACTCAACTTGAAACCACAACGCTTCTCAAGAACAGCAAGCAGCATATTCATTCTTTTGGTATCAAAGCCAGTTGCAGAGCGCTGAGGGGTTCCATATGCCGAAACACTAACCAACGCCTGTGTTTCAATCAACATCGGCCTCAAGCCTTCCATCATTGCCGAAATGGTTATACCACTCAAAGGTTCATCTCTCTGCGAAAGCAGGATCTCTGAAGGATTAGACACTTCTCTTAATCCGCTACCTTGCATTTCGTAGATTCCCAGCTCTGAAGCTGAACCAAACCGATTTTTAACCGCACGTAAAATTCGATACACATGGTGCCTATCGCCTTCAAACTGCAATACTGTATCAACCATGTGCTCCAGAATCTTAGGCCCAGCGATCATACCATCTTTGGTAATGTGGCCGATCAAAAAAACAGGAGTTCCACTTTCTTTGGCAAAACGAAGAAGTTCTGCAGTACATTCCCTCACTTGCGAAACACTACCCGGCGTAGATTCTATATGAGCAGAGTATAAGGTCTGAATCGAATCAATGACCACCAGATCAGGTTGTAAGATCTCTATTTGTTTAAAGATATTCTGAGTAGAGGTTTCTGTTAAAATATAGGTATCCGCAGATTTTGAAGCTTTTTGCCCTGAATCAGGCACTAAGCGTTCGGCACGCATTTTTATCTGTTGCTCACTTTCTTCACCTGATACATAGAGTACTTTCAGTCCGGGAAGGTTAAGAGCAACCTGCAACATTAATGTTGATTTACCGATACCCGGTTCACCCCCAATAAGAACAATGGAGCCGCTTACAATACCCCCACCCAATACCCTATTTAATTCCTTATCGGGGGTAATTAGTCGGTTTTCTTCAGAAAATACAATATCTTGAATAGCAGCAGGTTTATTAGAGCGCTGCAAACTTGTAGAGCCAGATTTCCAGTCGGGTACAGATTGATTAGCCTTCTCAATTATTTCTTCAACGAATGTATTCCATTGATTACATGACGGACATTTGCCCATCCATTTTGCAGATTCGTATCCACAACTTTGACAGAAATAAGCAGAACGTGTTTTAGCCATGGAATAAATTAGCAAATGTGATAATTAGTAATCCGATAGCTATCGGATTACTAATTATAGTTTAATTTCTTCTTCTTTTGAATTCAAAAAATGAAACTCGGTCAGATAGTAGGAAGGTATAGCTTTTACTTTGATCCACTTACTGAACTTAAAGAACCATTTCCATTGAATTGAAAATAATCCCTGTTTAATATATGCTTCTATGTATGGGTGAACGCATAAAGTAATACTGCGTTCATTCTGCTCATTGAGAATATAATTAAGGTTATTTTCAATATCGTCCATCAAAATAATACTTGCCTTGATCTCGCCTGTTCCGTTACAGGCAGGGCATTTCTCATTAGTTACGATATTCATTTCAGGCCTTACACGCTGACGGGTAAGCTGCACTAATCCGAATTTACTTGGAGGCAAAATAGTATGTTTGGCTCGGTCAAGAAGCATCAGATCCTTGAGGTAGTCAAACAGTTCTTTTCTGTTTTGGGGTTTATGCATATCGATAAAATCGATCACCACAATACCACCCATATCACGAAGTCGTAACTGTCTGGCAATTTCCTTTGCAGCTTCCATATTGATCATCAGCGCGTTTTGTTCCTGATTTTCAGTATTTGCTGTCCGGTTACCACTGTTTACGTCAATAACGTGCAAAGCTTCGGTATGCTCAACAACCAAATAAGCTCCACCCGGCAAATTAACAGTCCGTCCAAATGCTGATTTGATCTGCTTATCAATACCAAAATGTTCAAATATCGGCTCTTTAGCACGGTACTGCTTAACAATATTTTCCATTTCAGGAGATATCTCATGAACATAGGATCTAATCTCTTCAAACAATGCAGGATCACCAATGTGAATATTGGTAAAGTCGGTATTCAATATATCTCTTAGGATGGTTGAGGTTCGCCCCATTTCGCCAAGAATCTTTTTAGATGGCTCTGTACCAGGTAAGCGGGTTGTAAATTTTTCCCATTTATCGATCAGATCCAATAGATCTTTTTGAAGTTCTGCAACACCTTTTCCTTCAGAAACAGTACGAATGATTACACCGAAGTTCTTTGGCTTAATACTGTCTACGATCTTCTTTAGGCGGTTACGCTCTGTGTTGCTCTTAATTTTTTTGGAGATCGAGATGACATCCGAAAAAGGTACAAGCACCGCAAAACGGCCTGCTATTGAAATGTCTGAGCTTAAACGTGGGCCCTTTGTTGAAATAGGTTCTTTCGCTATCTGTACAGGTAGCACCATGTTCCGATTCAGAATATCTGAAATTTTACCGGATTTACTAATATCCGTTTCCAGTCTGAAACTATTGAGCAGTTTATCCTTGTAACTGCCTCCCTTTACAATCTTTGTCAGCTTTAAAAGCGACTGGACCTGTGGACCAAGGTCTAGATAATGCAAAAAAGCATCTTTTTCATAGCCTACATCTACAAAGGCGGCATTAAGTCCGGGCATGATCTTTTTAATCTTACCGAGATAAATATCGCCAACAGCATAATTGTTGCTGACTTGCTCTGTATTTAATTCTACGAGTTGCTTGTCTTGCAGTAAAGCAATAGTAACCCCGCTAGGGGATGAATTTATTATTAATTCCTTTACCAATGGCTAAATTTAAGACGCCGGTAAAAACCAGCATACGTTTAAAATATAGGGAAAATAAAAACAAACGAATGATTTAAACCTCCGGCGCATTAATGCGGGAGGTTTAATTATTCAATGAGTCTTAAAAATAACCTAATTTATTTAAATCGGGTTATTCAGACTATTTTTTCTTATGTCTGTTTTTTCTCAAGCGTTTTTTACGCTTGTGGGTAGCCATTTTATGTCTTTTTCTTTTCTTACCGCTTGGCATAATTTTGTTTTTTAAAAATGTTTTATAATCTAATTACTTAATTCATTTATTTTACGATCAACGAACTGACTCATATTAGGATCAGCCGCAATCTCTTTTGTTTTTAAATAAGCCGCAATAGCTTCAGTCTTTTTGTCCATGCTTTCAAAGCTAGATGCCAGATAGAACCATGCTTCGGCACTTGGAGCAATTGCAATCACTGTTTTAAAACGTTCAACAGCCTTATCAAACTGACCTGATTTCATTGAAAACAAGCCTAAGTTCAAATTAGCTTTTAAATTTTTAGGATCCTGCTTTACAACATCAAGCAATAACGTTATTCCCTGCATTGGGTTTGGAGTTCCAGTAACGTAAGCTATACCCAAACCTGTTTTAACTTCAAGGGTATTGGGCTTTAGTTTATCAGCCTTCTGGTATGAACTGATTGCCTTCTGAACTAAAGCAGGCTGAACCAAAGTGTCCATACTTTGCTGATAAGCATCCGTAAATTTATCTCCTGCTTTAAGCCATGAATCAAAAGCTGGTGCTTTTTCAGCGATCATCTCAAAATATAAAGAAGATGGCGTAGCAAGATTAACATCATCCCATTGCTGGGCAAGTTTCTTATAAAAATCTAATTTATCATTAGCGGAGGCACTTTTCAGTTGAGCCTCAAGATCACTTATTTGAGCCTTCAAACTGGCATTTAATCCTTCCTTTGCAGTTTGGGATACTTCATCTAATGAAATTTGCTTAACAACCGATGCCGCAGCAGGAGCTGATGCACTAGCCGGCGCACTTTCACTTGGCTTAACTAAACCCTGAATATCTAAAGAAAGCATAAGGCCCAACAGTACTACTACTGAACCCACTACAATTATCTGCTTTCTGCTAAACATTCTGCGATTGATGAAAATTTAATTATTTGTTACCTGTTTTTACCTTCTCAACAAAAACCTTAGCAGGCTTAAAGCTTGGAACAAAATGCTCAGGAATTATAATTGCTGTATTCTTTGAAATATTACGAGCAGTTTTTTCAGCTCTTTTCTTTACAACAAAGCTTCCAAAACCTCTTATGTAAACATTTTCTCCATTAATCATGGAATTTTTTACCACCTTGAAAAATGCTTCTACTGCTTCTTGAACATCTACCTTTTCAATTCCGGTTTTATTAGAGATCTCTGTTATGATTTCTGCCTTGGTCATATCTAATTTATTTTATTTTTTATCTTAAATACTTAACTTATTTTGGGTTGCAAAAGTATTGGTTTTAATTGAATTTGGGAAATAAATCTGCTTTTTTTTAAACCAAGTCGCTATAAAACAAATAGTAAGATACTTTTGTAGTGTTAAATGTGCTAATACGCTCTATATCAAATGAATTTTACTGACGAAATAATTGAATGGTACCAAAAGAATAAACGAGATCTTCCATGGAGAAAAACAGATGATCCGTACATCATATGGCTATCAGAGATTATTATGCAGCAAACAAGAGTAGAGCAGGGAACACCCTATTTTAACCGATTTTCTGAAAAATACCCTACCGTTAAGCATTTTGCCTCTGCCTCTGAAGATGAGATTCTAAAACTCTGGCAAGGCTTAGGTTATTATTCACGTGGAAGGAATATGCATCAAACCGCTCAAGCAGTTATGGAGGCATATTCCGGATATTTCCCAAAAAACTATGATTCACTAATTAAATTAAAAGGAATTGGTGAATATACAGCTGCAGCCATTTCTTCATTTTCATCGAATGAGGCAAGAGCTGTGGTGGATGGTAACGTATTCAGGCTATTATCCAGATATTTTGGGATTGATACTCCAATCAATACCGGAAAAGGGAAAAAGTTATTCACTGAGCTGGCAAATGAATTATTGGATAAATTACAAGCTGGACAATTTAATCAGGCCATCATGGAATTTGGATCATTGCAGTGCAAGCCCAAAAATCCAGATTGCATTTCATGTCCTTTGCAGGCCGGATGCGAAGCCCTAAAAACAAAGCGCATCAATCATCTACCCGTCAAAATTAAATCCTTAAAAATCAGGGAAAGGTTTTTTAACTACATAATAGCCCAAAAGGATGGACAGTTACTCATTAATAAAAGAGGTGCAGGCGATATCTGGGAAAACATGTTCGATCTTCCACTGTTTGAAACAGATAATTTTACGGATGTAAAAGATCTGATCAGATCAGAGAATTTCATTAGATCTTTTGGTACACAAGTGAAAATAAAATCCGTTTCAGCGCCTGTTAAACATATTCTCAGTCACCAGAAACTTCATACCACTTTCATAGAAATTGAAGATTTTTCGGAGAAATTTAGTTCCGAAAAATCATGGTTCTATGTAAGCCTTGACGAACTTGAAAAGTTGGCACAACCAAAACTAATTTTTCACTTTTTCGAAAATTTCCATAAATTGAATACTTAAAATCTTTACAATAAAAACCATCATGTCGGGAATTAACAAAGTCATATTAGTCGGGCATTTAGGCAAGGATCCTGAAGTTAGGCACTTAGACGGGGGTGTTACAGTAGCTAGCTTCCCTTTAGCAACATCCGAAACCTATACTAAGGATGGCAAAAAAATAGAGCAAACCGAATGGCATAATATTGTGATGTGGAGGGGCCTGGCTGATATTGCATCAAAATACCTTCAAAAAGGAAAGCTAGTGTATATTGAAGGTAAATTAAGAACCCGTTCTTTTGAAGATAAAGAAGGTCATAAAAAATATACGACTGAGATTGTTGCCGAAAACTTCACTATGCTTGGACGAAAGAGTGATTTTGAAGGACATACTGAAAATAGCCATCAGAAATCTGATGAAGAGAATGGCGCCGGTCATGGTAATCATGTCATTGCAAAAGAGGACCAGCCGATGAACTATGATAAAGGGATTGATGATGATGTGCCGTTTTAGGTTCGATATTGAGAAGGTAATCTTAATTTAGGATTTGATTATAAAGATGCATTAAAAGAAAGCCTAATTGATGAATGTTAGGTTGTTCAGTTTTATTGGTTAGACTGATGGGTTATATGTTTAAACTATGTTCTGTTTTTGATCAATAGCCGACAAAATTCTGCTTTTTTTATTTGAAAATGAATGGCAGTGCCTTTGGCTGACACTAGCGTGGCGGAGAATAAAAATTTGGCTTCAGATTCATAAACCTTTGGCGCGGCATTGCCTGCCTGCTGTTCAGGATGACACGTGCATAGCGCTTTAAAAAAATAAATTACAGCATAATTAACTTTCCTTAAGCTTGGTGGTACCCACCAAGCATTTATAATTTCATTCCGCTCATAGCCGCGGGGGCCTAGTCCTTTTTCTATAGGAAAAAGTACCAATGCCGAGGCGGTACGACGAGACCATGAGCACCTTTAAAAAACAATAAAAAACAGCGAATAATCCTACCGCTGCGCCTGCTGCTATGAAAGGTTCTGCGAAGGCTAGGACTGTAATTGCCGCACACTCCCGATAGCTATCGGGACAATGCGGAAGAACGGTTATTAAAGGTCTGTGTCCGTAGGACTCCTTTGGAGCTAGCCCCGTGATCAATTGCTATTAGTATATTTTGTAAGAATCTTGAAATCTTATTTCACTTCCATATAGTCAAGCGTAAGCCCGGCCAATGCTTTTACTCCCAACTTAAATGAGCTTTCATCAATCATAAAATCAGGAGTATGATGCGATGGGGCAGTTTTAGGATCCATTCCTTTAGGCATTCCACCTAAAAAGAAAAAGAGCCCCGGGACTTTTTCCTGAAAAAATGAGAAATCTTCAGCACCAGTTATTGGTGGTATGAGTTTTACATTTTCAGCACCTGCCACTTTTACAAGGCTTGGAAGCATTTTTTCGGTAAGGGCTAAATCATTATAGGTTACAGGGTAATGGTTGCTATAAGGAATTTTAATTTCAACGCTTGCTCCTGCAGCTTCAGCAGTTTTGGTCGCGATTGTTTTGATTCTACTAATTAGTAATTTCTCATCCTCGGCACTAAGCGATCTGATAGTGCCAAGCATTTCGGCCTGCTCAGGGATAATATTAGATCTGACACCTGAATGAATAGAGCCTATGGTTACCACTCCGGCATTTTCAGTGATATTCAAATTTCGGCTTACAATGGTTTGTAAACTATTAATGATCTGTGCTGAAACAACAATGGGATCAATTGATGCCCAAGGTGCTGCGCCATGTGCCTGTCTTCCTTTCACAATAATCTGCATGTCATTAACTCCTGCCATCATTCCACCTGGACGGTAAGTGATTTTTCCTGCCTCAGTTTGTGCCCAGATATGTAATCCAAAAGCAACATCTACTTTAGGATTTTCGAGTACTCCCTCTTTAACCATGAGTTCTGCACCACCCTCTACTCCGGGGGCAGAGCCTTCTTCTGCAGGCTGAAATACAAATTTAACAGTGCCTTTCAAGTCGGCTTTCATTCCGGATAGTACCTCGGCCACACCCATAAGAATCGCAACATGTGAATCGTGACCACAGGCATGCATAACCCCTACTTCCTGTCCGTTGTATTGTGTCCTTGCCTTTGAAGCAAAAGGAAGCGAATTTCTTTCAGTAACAGGAAGACCATCCATATCAGCACGAAGCAAAACCACAGGTCCGGGTTTTGCACCCTTCAGGATACCTACTACGCCTGTCCTAGCAACTCCGGTCTTGACTTCTATTCCAAGACTTTGCAGATGCTTAGCAATAATTGCAGCTGTCCTGGTTTCATTATTACCCAATTCAGGGTGTTCATGAAAATCTCGACGCCATTCAATTACCTTTGATTCTATCTTATCAGCAGCTAGACTGACTTTAGTTTTTATTGGATTGGTCTGAGAAAATGCAGGCAATGAAAGTAAAAGTAAGCCTGCCAGATATGATTTATTCATAGTAACTATTTAAGAATTAAAAGTACAGAAAAGAATAAGAAATTCAAGATTCAAACCGATGAGCAATTTTTTAGATGAGCGACAAGATCTCCTTTAGCCTTGAAACGGTGTCTACCGATGTTTCAAGAGAGCGATAAGGTTCATCATTAATGGGGTCAATTCCGTATTGGATCAATTTTTTTGCGGTAGAATGAAATTCATGTGCAGAAGTTTCCTGGGCAATTTCAAGCAAATTCAATTCATTAATTCCAGAACCAGGCATAATCGTGATCCTTGAGCCCGCCTGACTAACCAGTGATTTCAAGTGTTTAATTCCTTCATAAGCGTATTCTTTACCGCCAGAAGTAAGTACACGATGACAGCCTAGTTCAATTATATCCTCCAGCCCTCTTTTCAGGTCGCTGCAACGATCAAAAGCCCGATGGAAGTTTATCTGCATAGCGCCCGCAAGAGCGATCAGCTCAGAGCACCTATCGGTGTCAATGCTGCCATCCTTCTTAAGAATTCCAATAGCAATTCCCTGACATCCAATTTCCCGGCAGCAGAGCACATCTTCTTTCATTATTCCAAATTCATCTTTTGAAAAAACAAAATCTCCACCGCGAGGTCTAATTATAGGAAAAAATGGAATTTCAAGTAACTTTTTACACTGAACAATCATTCCATACGAAGGTGTAGTACCTCCTTCGGCCAGATTATCGCATAGTTCGATTCTATCTGCACCGCCCAACTGAGCTGCCAAGGCAGATTGCCATGAGCCTACACAGATCTCTAATTGCTTGTTAGACATTGGTTATACTTAGGAATAGCTATTGGCTTTCACCAATAATTTTTGATCATTATCATCACAAACTGCATAACTAAATCCTTTTTGAATGGCGTATGCACCGTATTGACCCTTTTTATTTAAGGCTAGAAAACCAACTTGAATCTCTTTGGCAGTATTAGGTTTCTTTCTGATTATCCGCATTACTGCTTCTTTGCAGGCCTCTTCAGGAGGGTATCCCTGCCGCATGAGTTCAACCACCAGAAAACTACCCACGTTACGGATTACCTCTTCACCAACCCCAGTAGATGTAGCTCCTCCAACCTCATTGTCAATATATAAGCCAGCCCCGATAATTGGTGAATCTCCAACTCTTCCATGCATTTTATAGGCCATTCCACTGGTTGTGCATGCACCAGACAAGTTACCGGCGGCATCCATGGCAATCATGCCAATGGTATCGTGGTTAAATTGATTTCCGGGTAATTTAGTCGGACTAAACAATTTGTTTTCAATATTAATTTCGGGCTGATACTTCGCATTCTTAAGCCATTCTTTCCAGGCTTTTTCTGAGGATGGAATCAAAAGATTTTCTTTTTTAAACCCCTGTTCAAGTGCAAACTGAAGCGCACCAGTGCCTACAAGCATCACATGCGGGGTTTTTTCCATCACCAGTCTTGCCACTGAAATAGGGTGCATGATGTGTTCAAGAGCTGCCACGCTACCGCAATTACCTAATTCATCCAAAATACAGGCATCCAGTGTGACACGACCATCGCGGTCAGGCAAACCTCCGTAACCAACAGAAGAATTAGTGGGATCGGCCTCCGGAACCTGAACTCCTTTTTCAACTGCATCAAGGGCTCTACCTTTATTTTTCAGAATTTGCCAAGCTGCGGCATTGGCTGCAATACCAAAATCCCAGGTGGAAATTACTATGGGTGAATTCAGGACTGGGCTTTCTTCAACAATGTTTGAAAAAGATTTATTTCCTGCCACTATTGAAGCTCCTGTAAGTGAAGTGGCAGCCAGAAATTTACGGCGACTGATCATAAATAAATATAATAAAAAAGATTATTCCAGAGAATAACCCCCTTGTACTAATAATCTTTGATATAATTCGATAAGATGCTTGAGAAATTATACGGTGGTTTTGATCTTTAGCTCATTCAATTGCTCATCAGAGATTGTTGAAGGAGAATCAATCATCACATCCCTGCCAGAATTATTTTTAGGGAATGCGATCACGTCGCGAATAGAATCCAGCCCAGCAAAGATTGAAACCAACCTGTCAAAACCAAAGGCAATTCCACCATGAGGAGGAGCGCCATATTCAAAAGCATCCAAAAGGAATCCAAATTGTTTTTGAGCCTCTTCAACAGTAAATCCCAGATGTTTGAACATCAATGACTGCAAGTCTCTGTCGTGGATACGGATTGAACCCCCACCTATCTCGGTACCATTCACTACCATATCGTAGGCATTTGCACGAACCTGTCCGGGGTTAGTATCCAGCATTGCGATATCTTCAGGCTTAGGTGAAGTAAAGGGATGGTGCATTGCATGAAAACGCTGACTATCTTCATCCCATTCAAGAAGCGGGAAATCAAGAACCCAAAGTGGGGCATACACATTTTTATCACGCAAGCCCAAACGATTACCCATTTCAAGGCGAAGTTCGCTTAATTGTTTCCTTACTTTATCAGTTT
>CAMDKO010000077.1 GCA_945901155.1 Pedobacter schmidteae | reverse complement strand
AAAATAAAAAAATAAAAAAGGTGTTCAAACTAGTTGAACACCTCTTATTTAAAACCAAAATATTGGCTATTTAATTTTTCTTTATTTCTACTCTTCGGTTTAACTGACGGCCAGCCTCTGTATCATTCGAATTTATTGGCATTGACTCTCCGAAGCCTTTAGCTGCCAAGTTAGAAGCATTGATACCTGAGCTAACCAAATAGCTTTTTACAGCGGTTGCCCGATCAACAGAAAGAGTCATATTTCTTTTATCAGTACCTTCTGCAGAAGAATGTCCATTCAAACTAAAACTCATGGAAGGATACTTTTTCATTTCTCTTGCAATTTCATCAAGTACAGAATAAGAAGCTGTTTTTAAAACAGATGAATTAAACTCAAACAAGATATTTTTGTAATTAAAACTTGGCTCAGCTGCAACAGTTTCTGGGCAACCTCCATTTGCTGATGTTCCTGCCTTATTTGGACAGTTATCCTTTGAATCGGGAATTCCATCACCATCGCTATCTGCTTCGGCAACAGGAGCGGGCTTAGCTGCTTCCTGAATAGGCACCTGCGCAACTGGCTGTGTAATGATTTTTTTAGGTTTGCAAGAAGGAAAGAGTACAATCGCCATTAAAAAAGCGAAGGAAACAGTTGAAAATACGGTTTTTAAGTTTTTCATTTTTGGCTCAATACGTTAAATGATTAATAAGAACTAAAACTACCATTTAACTGCTTTGATAGCAAGAAATAAAACAATAAAAAAATAAAATTTATTTTTCATGGCATTCATTACAAGAGCATTCAGAAAAATTGCCTTAAACCACCTAAAAGAAAGAGCTATTTAATATTAAATAACATGAATGTATCCAGTAAATCTTACTGAATAATCGACTAACCCAAAAGATTTTTATAAAGGAAGCACCAGCATCTGCAACAAAAATTCATAGTATTCAGAAAAATACCAATCGAAATAAAAATATACGATATAAAGCAGGTAATTTTGAATATTAAAATACTAAAACCTCTGATTAAAAAAATTGATATGCAAGAATCAAAAGCAGACTTTTTTATAGAAGACGAAACTCTTCAGTGGCAGGAAGTAGAACCAGGAGTTAGTCGAAAAATCATGGCTTATGATCCTTCCTTGATGCTTATGCAAGTAAAATTTGTAAAAGGAGGTATTGGTCCTATTCATCGCCATGTACATGTTCAGATCTCTCATGTTTTTAGTGGTGTATTTGAAGTTCAAGTTGACGGCAATAAAAAAACTCTAAAAGCTGGCGACTCATTTTTTGTTCCCTCCAACCTATGGCATGGGGTTTTATGCCTTGAAGCGGGTATTTTGATCGACACATTTAGTCCGATGCGTGAAGATTTTTTATAAAATATACCAGACTGATTTTAATTCTTAATGCTATTTAAATCTTCATATTCCCTTTCCATGATAGGCTGTTATTGGTGTATTTTAAAACAATCAGTAATAAATTATTGATTTTCAATTGAATTATTTACCGCTATTTTACAATCATTAATGGCAACAAGAAGGAAAATAAATCTATTTGAAATATATAAATTTACAGTCAAATCTCTTATTCAGTAAAATAATCACTATTTGTTATTCTTTTTTTAATAATATGATTAATGAACAATAAATCTAAAATATAAAAAGCGAAAAAAAACGTATATAAATTTAACAGGCTTACTGTTTAACAATAATTAATAGATATCATAAGATCAATTAAAATTTTAATTAAATGAGATACATCATTCTCCCAGCATTTATAGCTATAACATTATTTGCTTGCTCAAAAAAGAATAATAACACCAGTACCCCAGAGATTCCCAGTACTGTAACTGCCACAGTTCCAGAGGTGTACAAAAAAATATATGGAGCTACCAGCATAACTTCGGATGGAACATCCATCTTCATAAAATCAAAGGGAGTCCCCGATCATACAAGCCCTTATTATGCTACTTCAAATAGCTTGTATGAAAATTTTTCAGGTACCACATTTGCGGGTGCAACCTTTTCAAAGAATCCAAATTCCATCAGTGAAAAAACCTATACTTTTAAAATTCCACTTAACCCTAAATTAGATGCATCCCATCAGGCAACACCACTAGGTCCAATTGGTGTTTCGCTGAACGGAGTTCCATTTTTCAATCAATATGCAGGTCCAAGTCAACCACTAACCAATGAGATTGTATCATTTGATAAATATTGGGGGCATCCGGCACCTGGAAATATGTACCACTACCATGTAGAACCTCTTTTTCTGACCACAGTAAAAGCTTCAAAATCAGCGCTACTTGGATTTCTTTTGGATGGATTCCCTGTCTATGGTCCCGAAGAATTTGGTGTTGCTGTGGAGGAAAGCAAGCTTGATATTTACCATGGTCATACCAACCCAACTACAGAATACCCTAATGGAATATATCATTATCATGTGACCAATAAAGACCCATATATCAACGGCCGTGGTTATTATGGGACACCAGGAACTATAAGTCAATAATATTGAAAAAGAGATTTTTACTAGTTATTCTATTATCCTTTTTTCTAATTCAATATGGATGTGAGACAGCAGTTTCTCCATCTATATTGAAAAATGATTTTACGGTACCGGATATTATTAAGACTTCTAAAGACCTGAAATTTACCCTTCATCAAGATACATTGTACTACGACAATAAAAAATATGATGGATATCTGATCGA
Organism: Pedobacter schmidteae; assembly: GCA_945901155.1. Classification (GTDB taxonomy): domain Bacteria; phylum Bacteroidota; class Bacteroidia; order Sphingobacteriales; family Sphingobacteriaceae; genus Daejeonella; species Daejeonella schmidteae_B. Next base: position 8,485 of record CAMDKO010000077.1, on the reverse strand, counting down.
AGAATATCAAAAAGGAGATACCACTTTATTTATTGGTTATTTAAATGGCTTAGAGGAAGGTCTGTCAAAAAAATGGTATCCCAACAAGCAAATCTCTGAGATTAGAATGTATCGCCAAGGCAAAAAAATAGGTATTCATAAAGGCTACTATGAAAATGGGAATCCAAAATTTGAATATCATTTTATTCAAGGAGAACATCATGGCATAGCCAAAGAATGGTACGAAAATGGCCAGAAATATAAAATATTTCATTACAATATGGGCTATGAAGAAGGCAACCAGAAAGCCTGGTGGGAAAACGGGGTCATTAGAGCTAATTATGTGGTTAAAAATGGACGTCGTTATGGTCTTATCGGACTCAAGCTGTGCATGAATCCTGAAAATTCAATGAAATTTTAAAATCAAGAATAAGTAGAAGTTGAAAAAAATAAGTTTAATCATCGGCCTTCTGATCATGCTGTTTTCATGCGGAGAAATCAAAAAAGACTCCTCATCCAAAAAAATAGCAGATAAGCAAGAGAAGTTGCCATTTTTTAATCAGCCTGATTGGACACCAGAATGGATCGAGCCTAAAGATCCAGATTATAAAAAAATTCATCAAATTCCTTCATTCTCATTAGTGAATCAGGAAGGTAATACAATTACAGAAAAAGATGTGGAAGGTAAGATCTATGTGGCTAATTTCTTCTTTACTAACTGCAGAAATATCTGCAGCAAAATGACTACTAATATGCACCTGATTCAGGATGCATTTATCGATGATGAACAACTTTACCTACTCTCACATTCGGTTACACCTGAATCAGATTCTGTAGCCAAACTGAAAAAATATGCACTTGAGAATAAAATAAGAGCTGACAAATGGAGCCTGTTAACTGGCGATAAATCAACCATTTATCGTCTGGCAAAAAAGGAATATTTTGCGGGTGATACCATTGGTTTCTACCAAACAGGTAATGAGTTTCTGCATACCGAAAACTTCATTCTTGTAGACAAGCATAGAAGAATCAGGGGAGTATATAATGGAACACTCCTGGTTGAAATTGAACGAATAAAAGAAGATATTGCGATTTTGAAAAGAGAGGAATAATATCAAAAATTTATACCTTCTTTAACATTGTCTTTTAGCTTTCAACTTTTAGCTTTATGCTTTCACCTCTCTTGTAATTTCATATTCTACCTCAATTTCATCCCTTTCTGGCTGATAGGTTTTGAAAACCTTATCCCAAATATTTAAAAGATTGCAATAGTTAGTATCCATGTATTCAATATTCTTAGCATGATATTTTATACGATTTTGAACAAATCTTTGAACAACACTGAAGGAAAATAAATTTGGATTTAATGTTTCACTTTAGGGAAACATTCTTATCTTTGGATCGTGGATAAAAATCAGAAACATCGAAAGATAACTTTTTATAAGAACTACTTTCAAGATTTCTTTGCCAAACAAAACAAGAAAGTAAAAGCAAAAATTGTTTGGACTTTTGACTTAGTTGAAGACTTACAAAGAGTTCCAGAGACTTATCTTAAACACATAGAAAACACGGATGGACTTTATGAAATTCGAGTTCAGTTTGGGAGTGATATTTTTAGGATTTTCTGCTTTTTTGACCAAGGAAAATTGGTTGTTTTAGCAAACGGATTTCAAAAGAAAAAGCAAAAGACACCACAGAAAGAAATTGACATGGCACTTAAAATAAAAGCAGAATATGAAAACGAAAAATAAAAACTTAATGACACTCGAAGAGTTCAAAGAAAAGAACTACGGAAAAAGTGGCACAAAGGAACGTAACGAACTTGAAGCAGGTTATGAAGCGTTTAAAATTGGTGCCTTGATTCACGACACTCGCATAGAAATGGGAATGACACAAGAACAACTTGCAGAAAAAGTAGGGACCACAAAATCCTATATTTCAAAAATCGAGAACAATATAAAAGAAGCTCGTATTTCGACACTTCAAAAAATCATTGAACTTGGCTTTGGCGGACGACTTGAACTGACCATAAAAATTTAAGGGACAACTGACCGAAGAAAGAAAAACTGCATTCAGCAACTACCAAAAAGGCAGAGTTTCGTGTTCCAAAGACATTCCGATTCCTGATAGCTAACACCTTAATGCTTTATGCTTTCACCTTTTAGCTTTATGCTTTCACCTTTTAGCTTTCACCTTTTAGCTTTATGCTTTTAGCTTTAAACTTTAAACTTTTAGCTTTAACCTTTAAGCTTTCCGCTTTCACCTTCAATACCCCGCTGCCTGCCCATCTTTCCTAGATTCAGAAGCTCCAAAGTATACTTTACGAACCGGATCCCAGCGAATAGCCTGATAACCTCCATATAGCCCATTAATATAACCAACCTGATGCCCCTTTTGCATTAAATCTCGGATTACATCATAGCTATATCCACTTTCAAGCGCGATGGTGCCACCTTTGGGAGCCATACCTTCGCCTGTAGGCTCAGAAGACCCATCGTGGTTTATACGCGGATAATCACCTGCTTCTTGAACATTTAATCCAAAGTCAACTACATTCATCACAATCTGTACATGCCCTAAAGGCTGAAACGATCCACCCATTACACCAAAGCTCATGACTGGCTGCCCATCTTTGGTCATAAATGCTGGAATGATTGTTTGAAAAGGACGTTTTCCGGGAGCATAGGTATTACTTTCGCCCTCTTTCATCACATTAAATAATTCTCCACGATCCTGAAACATAAAGCCAAGCCCGTCGGGCATCATACCCGAACCAAACCCACGGAAATTACTCTGAATCAGAGATACCATATTGCCGTCTTTATCGGCAACAGTTAGGTAAATGGTATCTCCATCTTTCATGGCGGGATTACCAGCATCCATACGTTCGGAGGCTTTATTAGGATCTATCAGCTTTCTACGTTCAGCAGCATAAGCTTCAGAGATTAACTCTTTGACCGGAACTTTAGCAAATTCCATGTCCGCATAAAACTTTGCCCGATCTTCAAAAGCTAGCTTTTTTGCTTCTGTGAACAGATGAATATGTTCTGCACTCCCTAATTGAATCTTAGAAAAATCATATCCTTCAAGAATATTCAGCATTTGTAAGGCCGCAATACCTTGTCCATTTGGTGGCAATTCCCATACATCATATCCCCTATAATTGACCGAAACCGGATCAACCCAGGTTGAGGTATGCGAAGCCATATCAGCATAGCTCAAAAATCCGCCATTTTTTTTCATAAAGGCATCCATCGTACGAGCCATATCTCCTTTATAAAATACATCCCTGCCCTCTTTTCCAATCCTTTCAAGCGTATTGGCAAGGTTGGGGTTTTTGAATATATCGCCTTCAACAGGTACCTGACCTTTAGGATAGTAATGCTGCGCAACATTGGGATACTGATCATATAAAGACACCACATTCTTTAAAGAGTTGGCTAATTCGCCGTGCACAGGAAATCCATTTCTTGCGTATAATACTGCCTTTTCAAGCACTTTGCTCATAGGCAGTGATCCGAACTTTTTATGCAATTCAAACCAGGCATCCACGCAACCGGGAACCGATACTGGCAATGGGCCGCGCGAAGGGATATGTGTAATCCCTCTTTTTTTAAACTCCTCTAAGGTCAGAGATTTTGGAGAACGCCCAGAACCATTGAGACCATATAATTTTTTTGTTTTTGCATCCCAAACTATGGCAAAAAAATCACCGCCTATTCCATTCATGTGGGGTTCAACAACCCCTTCCATTGCATTTGCAGCAATAGCGGCATCAATTGCATTTCCTCCTGCTTTTAATACGTCTAGCGCTGCTTGAGTAGATAAGGGATGCGATGTTGCAGCCATTCCATTCTGGGCAATTACCTGTGAACGGGTTGACCATATTTTACCATAAGGACGATCTTGGGCTAGTAGACTAATTGGGAGAAATAGCAATAAAATGATCTTTTTCATGATTTTATGGTTTGAAAAGTCTAAGGTAATTGATTTTTTTGAGCCTGATTCATACTTGAATTAAAATTTACTGTCAGGCCTGCCTACCGGCAGGCAAGGATGGACAAAGGCACAACGAAAAAAAATAAATTTCAATCTAAAAGCAATGTCATCCCGAAACCTGCCCTTTAGCAGCTGAGGGACCTTTGTAGCTCAATGAACAAATTAGCTTTGGGTATAGGTGAAAAAAGACTACTTTTGATACTATCAAATGATAGTATCAATGAAACCTCCTTACGAAATTACTCCGAAAATTTTAAAGTTAATAACTTCTATTTCTGAAAAAATCGGAGAAGTCAATGCCAATTATCTTACCAAACAATCTCCACAACTTCGTAAGCAGAATAGAATAAAAACTATTCATTCTTCTTTAAAAATTGAAGGTAACACTTTAACCGAAGAGCAGATTACAGCGCTGATAGAAAACAAAAGAGTTATTGGTCCGGAAAAAGATGTTTTAGAAGTTTTAAATGCTATCAAAGTTTATGAAAAATTAGAAAGCTATAACTTCTCTTCAGATAAAAGCTTTTTGAAAGCGCATCTCGAGTTAATGAATGGATTAATAGAAAGTGCGGGGAAATATAGAACCCAAGGAGTTGGAATAGTTAAAGGAACAATAGTTGAACACATTGCACCTCCATTTGAGAATGTTCCGTATTTAATGAAAGATTTGTTCAAATATCTCAAGGATTCTAATGAATTGACATTAATAAAAAGTTGCGTGTTTCATTACGAAATGGAATTCATTCATCCTTTCCTAGATGGTAATGGTAGAATGGGAAGACTATGGCAATCTCTAATTTTAATGTCTGAATATGCAGTTTTTGAGTTTTTGCCATTCGAGGCGTTAATCAGCAAAACTCAAGATGACTATTATAAATCACTAGCATTAAGTGACAAATCTGGCAAGTCAACTATCTTCATTGAATATATGCTTGATGTCATTGAAAAATCATTAAAAAATTTACTGAATTACAATAACAGAGTTTTAAAAGATACTGATCGTTTAGAATACTTTTTGAACCTCGGCATTAAAGAATTTAATCGAAAAGATTACATGAACGTTTTTAAAGATTTGTCATCAGCAACAGCTAGCAGAGATTTAAAAAAGGGAATGGAAATGAATATGTTTGAGAGTATTGGTAAGTTCAACAAAACGAAATATATACTGAAATAATGACTGTTGCTAACAGCGGTTTGGCAAGATTGCGAATTTGTGGCAAATTCACGTTTGCCTTCCACATTAAATTTTAGCTTTAATGGAAAAGAAACGGTTATGAAGCTCGCAACCTCGCCAAGCAAGAAATCGTTGTATAACAGATAAAGAAATTTGTTTAGGGATACTACTAAGTTCCTTCACTTTGTTCAGGATGACAGGTGCATAGCGCCTATAAAAATAAATTTCAATCTAAAAGCAATGTCATCCCGAAACCTGCCCTTTAGCAGTTGAGGGACCTTTGTAATTCTTGGCACAAATTTAGTTCTTGGCATAAGTAAAAAAAGACTCTAGCAAAGACGCAAAGACGCTTTGCTAAAGGCAAAAATAAATTTTCTTGTGCTTGGTGGTACCAAGCATTTATAATTTCACTCCGCTCATAGCCGCAGGGGCTTAGTTCTTTTTCTGTAGCCCGCCCGGATGAATCCGTTCGGACGGGCAAAAAAGAACCATGCCGAGGCGGTACGACGAGACCATGAGCACCTTTAAAAAACAATAAACAACAGCGAATAAATGCTACCGCTGCGCCTGCTGCTATGAAAGGCAGTGGGTTGGCTAATTAAGTAATTGCCGCACACTCCCGATAGCTATCGGGACAATGCGGAACAACGGTTATTAAAGGTCTGTGTCCGTAGGACTCCTTTGGAGCTAGCGTGTCGGATAAAAATATTTGGGCTTCAGATTCATAAAAGTATTGAGCGGCATTGCATGCCTACCGGCAGGCAGGGATGACAGGTGCCATAGCGTCTATAAAAATTAATATCAATCAAAAAGCGATGTCATCCCGAAACCTGCCCTTCAGCAGCTGAGGGACCTTTGTGAAACTGACATAAATACATCTATGTAGCTATTTTTGGAGAGGCACACGCGACACGCCTGCGCCAGCACTGAAAAAAAGACTCTCGCAAAGACGCAAAGACGCAGTTTTATATTGGATAAAAAAATTTGTTTAGGGATAATACGAAGTTCCTTCACGCTGTTCAGGATGACACGTGCATAGAGCAAAAAACCAATAAAAAAAAGCACGCGCGAAATGCGCGTGCTAGCAAGCAAATAAAATAATTCAGTAATCAATAAGCCTATTTCTTCAAAGACAAAATCAATAATTTAAGTTCTTCAATTTGTTTTTGTTGCTCTTGTATAGCCTTAGTTAACACCGGAACTAGATTGGAATAGGTAATCCCTAAAATTTCTCCCTTACTTAAGTCTCCTTCTTTTCCAGTGATTACTTCTGGAATGTAAATCGTCAGCATAAAGTGGACTGAATTAGTTCAAAACTAAGGGAGTGTTTTCAAAATCTTTAACTTTGAATACCCATGAATCCTAACTGATAAGATGCAGTTCTGATTTCTGCGCCCACATCAAGAATATTCTGGAAATTACGAACACCGCGATAAGCCACCCTAGGCTCAACCTGCCAGTCTGCACTTTTGATCTTATAACCTATTGCCGTATAAAATGTGCCGAAATCTGCTGGTGCACTTAAACTTAATATACTATCGTAATAAATCCTTTTTTACTTACTTTTTTACCTGATGAATCAAAGGTCAAAATATAGTAATAGGAATCAGCAGGAATTGGTGCACCATTAAACAAACCATTCCAATCATTGGCATAACCTGTTTTTTTGTATATCACTTTAGAAGAACGATCCAGAATAATTACCTGATTATTGGGGTAGCTACTTAAGTTGTCTACCACCCATGTATCGTTTTGCCCATCTCCGTTTGGTGTTAAAATATTGTTTGCAATAAGGTTCCAATCTTCCATTACCTCTACAGTGATGCTTAGGGTAGTTGAACTTCCATAAACGTTGGTTACCGTAACCGAGTAAGTCTGTGTTTGGCTAGGTTTAGCGATAGGATTATACGTGTTTGTTGAACTTAAGCTAGCAGATGGACTCCAATTAAAAGAGGCCATCTCTATTCCGCTCACATTCAGCTTAGAGGTAAAACCTTTACTGATTTTAGGAGTGGTACTCGCTACTGCTTGTAATTGTGTGCCATATTCATTGCCCGTACCTGTAAGTGTTGGCAGTTGACTGATGCTTACCGTATACACTTTCTCAAAACTCAGGCCTCCTTTATCGGTGGTTCGAACACGAATGCTATACGAGTTCTTAGTTACAAAACTAAATACCTGCGATGCTCTGATTTGGTTACCACTCACATTAAATGCAGCATTGTCTGTTGATCCAGCACCTGAAACCAAACTGTAAGTATGGCTATCGCCAGCATCTTGATCTGTGGTACTTAACGTGCCAACCGCCTGATTGATGGTATTGGATTCGTACAAGTTAGATTTAGTGATGGCCATGGCGCTTGGCATTTCGTTGACATCAGTAATGCTGATCGAAAGCGATTTTTCATCAAAACGACCATACGCATCTGTTACACGTAAACGAACCGAATAAGCTTTTTTGGTTTCAAAATCTAGAGCAGTATTGGTTTGAAGTTCTGAACCTGTGATCTTGAAAGAGGCATTGTCTGTAGAGCCTGTACCACTCACTAAAGAATACGTGAATTGTTCTTCTATCAAGTTTTCATCGGTTCCAATTAAATCAATCACTTTACTACTTAAAGGACTATTCTCTGCAATTGAGCTAGCAGTCAAAATTAGATTAGGCATAAATACTGCCGCAGTAATTTCACCTAAAGATAAGCTAGAAATACTAGAAGATAAGCTATTGTTTGTTACATCAGTTTGAGTAAGCTGACGATACCAGCTGTTCGGGTTAAAAATAAACAGCTGCAAATCTTGCTCGCTTAACCCGTTCAATTCAGAATCAGAATATTCGGTCTTTAAAATACCGGTAAACGAAGCGCTTGGGTTAGTAAATTGATACACCCGTGAAACTTGATTTGATAACTTGGCAGTTGAGGCAGGAACTCGGGCAAGACTGGTATTACTCAATGTGAAATCTTCAGTAGGGATAATTGACATTCCACCGGCATGAAATATACCACCCGCAGTGATAGTCATGCCTTTTCCTGAACCGAAAAAAATTAAAGAACCTGTTTGTGAAAATGCCTGAGAGGTAATCAAAGACAGGAATAATATGAATCTGTATTTCATTACAATTTGGCAATTGCTATTTAGATAATTAATAATTTGACTAAAATAAATAATTTATTTTTAAATAAATTATTATGTAAGTTCAAGTAATAAGTGCAATTTTTTGTTGTAGCACTTGATTAGGTGTTGAATAGTTAAATTTTCGTACTGGTCTATTGTTTAATTTTCTTTCTACAAGTTTAACATCTTTCTTGCTAACAATCAAAAGGTCTGTTTTCT
>CAMDKO010000076.1 GCA_945901155.1 Pedobacter schmidteae | reverse complement strand
TTCCACTGGTCGAAACTATAAATTCACTGTCAGAAATAGAAGTGGTTTCAGCATCTAGAAGGAATACCTCTAGTTTAAAATTACCATTTGCATCCAGTGTTTTAAGCAGACCTTCTCAATCAGAAAATATCCCACGATCTACCCCAGAATCATTAAGTATTATACCTGGAGTATTTGTTCAAAAAACAAATCACGGTGGAGGCTCGCCCTTTATTAGAGGATTAACTGGTAATCAAACTCTAATTTTGGTTGACGGTATCAGAATGAATAATTCAACCTTCAGATATGGCCCCAATCAGTATTTAAATACGGTTGATCCATTTTCTATTGATAAAATTGAGGTATTAAGGGGAAGCGGTTCTGTTCAGTATGGCTCAGATGCAATGGGTGGAGTTATACAGGTTTTTACCAAAGATCCCGGTTTCTCGGAGAACACAAATTTTAAAGGCAGTGTGAGTGCTCGCTATGGAAGCGGAAACATGGAAAAATCCGGGAGTTCTGAATTTGTGTATTCATCTTCAAAATTGGTTTTTTCAGGAGTACTTGGATTGAAAAATTTCGGAGATCTAATTGGTGGTGATACCACAGGAAGACAATCGCCTTCAGGCTATAGTGAGTCTGATGCAAGTTTAAAGCTTAAATTAAAACTTTCAGAAAGGGCAGAAATAAGTATTGCCAATCAATTTGTTCAGCAAAATGATGTTGATGTTTTTCATAAGGTCAGGCTTGAGAACTTTAATATCAATAAGATGGGTGTTCAGGGCAGGAACCTGAGCTATGTAAAATTTAGAATGCTACAGTCCAGTAGGCTTTTTAATGAAATTAATATTACCGGCTCCCTTAACAATACCATTGAAGAAAGAAACAATCAGAAAAACTCAAGTTTTATAAGCGGATTTGAAAGAGATAAAGTAGGTTCATCCAATCTTTCTGCAGAAATATTTTCTAACCTTTCAACCTTTTGGACAGCAAATAGTGGGCTAGAATATTACAGTGATAAAATTAATAGTATCCGGAATAACACCAACAGTCAGAGTGGATCCTTGACAACGCTTCGCGGACTCTATCCCAATAATTCATCGTATTTGAATACTTCTTTATATTCTCTTCATCATCTAGAGCTTGCAGGGTTTAATGCTGAAGTAGGGATCAGGTATAATTGGCTAAAGGCTTCCATATTTGACAAAGACCTCGGTGAGCTGCAAGTATCTCCAGGTGCTCTTGTCTGGAATACAGGACTTAATTACACCTTGCAAGATCATCATGTGTATGTTTCTCTGAACACCGGATATCGGGCTCCGAATATCGATGATATGGGAACATTAGGAATAGTAGATTTCAGATATGAACTTCCATCTTATGCATTAAAACCTGAGAAAAGCTATAATTCTGAGCTGGGTTATAAGTATGCTTCTAAAAAGTTGACTCTTGGTGCAGCCTTATACCGCAATAAAATGATAGACCTAATTACTAGGATTCAAACAACTCAGATAATTGATGGCTATAAAGTATATAAAAAGGAGAATACTGAACAAGCCTTAATTAAAGGAGTTGAGGGGTTTCTTGGATGGCAGGCTAGCAAAAATTTTTCATTTGATATGTTTACATCTTTTAATCATGGGCAGAATCTATCAAAATCTGAGCCTTTGAGAAGGGTACCTCCCTTTAACGGGAATATTTCCATGAAATATAAAATGACCAGGCTGTATGTTAAGGGCGAATTAGCTTGGGCTGATAAGCAAGACCGTTTATCTCAGGGAGACAGAGATGATAATCGGATTCCACTTAATGGTACACCAGGATGGAAGGTGTTGAACATTTATTCGGGTTATTCTTTTGGCAAGGCACATGTTAAATTAAGTGCTCAGAATTTATTTAATGTTGATTATCGTACGCATGGAAGCGGAATTAATGCTGTGGGAAGGAGCTTATGGATGAACGTGCAGTATAACCTTTAAGAACATAGTTCAATTATTGATATCAATCCTAAACAGAAACACCTTTATATAATTTATATAAAGGTGTTTCTGATATAAAGAGATTTTAAAATCTGTAAGACCTATTTACTCTTGGCTTTTGATTTAAATTTAGTGAACTGTGGCTTTCCCTTACTGTTGATTTCTGGAGCACCAACTAAGCTCATTGCTGATCGGAATCCAATTTCAGCACTTGCTTCATCTTGCTGCATAAATCTTCTAGTAGCTGGATTTAACCAATAAGCTCTGTCATTCCATGAACCACCTTTAAATACTCGTGAACGATCGTTAACTAGAGTAGTAGTACCATAGAGGCTAGCATTTACAGTATCAAGATGACCTCTAAAATCAGGGTTGTAAGGTTTTCCGGCTAGTGAAGATGAATCAACTTTGGCAATATTGCTTTGCATTTCAGACCATTTTTGTTTTTTACTTGACTTTGCAGGATCTTTGATCGGGCGGCCATATTTATCTTTAGCATAAACACCTTTTTCTCGATTAGATATTTGTTTGTTTACGAATTCATTACCGCGGAAAGGGTTAAAATCCGAAAAATCTTCAAAGCTTAATTTTCTGTAAACATCAGCAGTCCATTCGTTCACATTTCCTGCCATGTTATATAGTCCGAAGTCATTAGGCGTAAAATTTCTTACAGGACCAGTAATATCAGCTTTATCGTTGAGGTAACCCCCTGTTCCCATGTTATCACCTTCGCCGCGTTTAAAATTGGCTAATATCATTCCCTGAGTACGTCTTTTAGGTGAACGAACACCAAGCCCATTCCATGGATAAATTCTTCCGTCGGCAATATTTTCAAACTCAGTATTACCTGCTAAAGCTAAAGAAGCATATTCCCATTCTGCTTCAGTTGGTAAACGGTAAGGTTGTTTCAAGACTCCATCCTCCAAACGAACAGGCCTAACTGGACCAGATTTACCAGTTGTAGCACCGCTTGCTGCTGCTGCTGTATTAGGATTAAGATCTTTTTTCATTTTTTTGCCGTCAATACCTTCGCCACGAAATTGTCCATTCAAATAAATATCTGTATTGAAGGGCTCTGCCGAAGTTTTAGCAACAGCCGGAGCTCCACCTTTGCCACCACCTGCAAGGGTTTTGTAGTCAACTAAATAACCACCTGTTCTAAGTATTTGCTCATTTACACGATCTGTACGCCAAACGCAATACTCATTTGCCTGCTCCCAGTTTACACCAACTACAGGGTAATCTCGGAATGCGGGATGTCTAAGGTAATTGTTTACATAAGGCTCATTATATGAAAGTGGCTGTCTCCAAACAAGTGTATCAGGAAGTGCATTGTAAAAAATTTCAGCATCATTTGGATACGTGCGTTTGATCCAATACAAGTACTCCAGCCAATCTACGTTTGCAACTTCAGTTTCATCCATGTAGAAGGAAGCTACTGTTACTCTCCGCCTGACATTATCAACCTCATAACTTAGATCCTGGTTAAGGCTTCCTCCCATAACAAAAGTACCACCTTCAATTGTGATCAGCCCAGGGCCTGGACCAGCTTTAATTTTGCCGTTTACCTCAAAGCCACCATTTGATTTGTTGTTATAAGCCATGCCTGTTTTTGAGGAAGACTTGCTTGTGGTTTTGTTACATGATGTTAAAATTCCAAGTAGAAATAGTCCTGCTGAAAAATATATGGTAATTCGTTTCATTATTTTTAATGTAATTGGCAAATTAATTTGTAAAAATACAAAATTGGTTAATATCACCAATGTATTTTTTTTATCAATCTATAATACCGCTTAAGATACCTATTTAAAAAGAAAATAATTAATAATGTTTCGTTTGAATATACGTTTAATAGGTATTAAAATGTTGTCTAGTTGATGTTTTTTTTTGCTATATTTTTAAATTTCGACAAGCATATTTAAGCTTAAATTCTTTTAACCTATTTAATATCAGTGTGTTAATATTTTTTTGTTAAAAAGTCCGTATTTTGATTTGCTAAATTATTTAATATTATTATCAATACTAAAGCGTTTAATAAACCCTGACTAATAAAAAATATTTCTTTTTATTTATTTACATTTGAATCACAGGAAAGTATAGATTTGGGTTGATTTTTTCTAAATTAATGATCAAAAAGCACTCGTTTTTTTATTTTTTAGTCTATCTTATTTTCGTTTTGCCAGTTTTAGTGGATGCTCAAACAACGCAAAGCGATGGTAAGCGTAGTAATACGATACAGACAGCTGCCCCATTTCTATTGATTACTCCGGATGCCAGATCAGGTGCCATGGGTGATGTTGGAGTTGCTATTTCGCCTGATGCTAATTCATTGCATTGGAATCCTGCTAAGATGGTTTTTTTGGATAAGCCAACCGGACTTTCAGCATCCTATACTCCTTGGTTAAGAAATCTTGTACCTGATGTTGATCTAGGTTATTTAACTATTTATCATCGGTTGGATAAGAGAAATACTATTGGTGGCGCATTGCGGTATTTTTCTTACGGGTCAATTCAACTTACCGATAATAGTCAAAATGATATCGGGGTTTACAGTCCTAATGAATTTTCTATCGAAGGAACATATTCCAGAAGGTTTGGTGATGACTTTTCTTTGGGAACAGCAATCAGATATATTAGATCTAGTTTGAGTAATGGCCAGTTCAATGGTCAGGATATACAACCAGCTACAGCACTTGCTGCTGATGCTTCTGCTTATTACAAAACAGGAACCGTTCTACTTGGAAGGGATGCAGAGTTAGCTTTCGGCCTTAACCTTTCAAATATTGGAACAAAGATGAGTTATTCTGATAATGGAGTAAAATCCTTTCTTCCAACCAATATGAAGCTTGGTGCTGCCAGTACTTTTATGTTAGATGAACTCAGTACGCTTACGTTTGCCCTCGATCTGAATAAATTATTGGTGCCTACGAGTCCAATTAGAGATGCCAGTGGTCAGATTATTAGTGGTAAAGACCCCGAAAGATCGGTACCTTCTGCTATATTTGGTTCTTTTAATGATGCTCCGGGTGGTTTTTCTGAAGAGATAAGTGAAATTAGTTATTCAGCCGGGGCAGAATACTGGTATAATAAACAATTCGCTATTCGTTCAGGTTATTTTTATGAAACCCCGACTAAGGGTGACAGGAGATACTTTACCGTAGGCGCGGGTCTTAAGTACAATGTATTTAATCTTGATTTTGCATATATTCTTGCAAATCAGCAAACCAGTCCTTTAGCTCAAACCCTGCGCTTTTCACTGGTGTTTAATTTCGAAAAATAATTTAATGAAGATCAGAGTTGGATTTGGATTTGATGTGCATCAATTAGTCGAAAACCATCCTTTTATTTTGGGTGGGGTTAAATTAGATCATTCTTCAGGTGCTTTCGGGCATTCAGATGCCGATGTTTTGGTCCATGCTATCTGTGATGCATTACTGGGCGCTGCCAATTTGAGAGATATTGGCTATCATTTTTCGAATACTGACGATCGCTGGAAAGGTATCAGCAGTTTGATTATACTGAAAGAATGTGTTTCCCTGCTTAATCAAAAGGGTTGGAGTATTGGCAATATCGATGCCATGCTTTGCCTTGAAGCGCCAAAGATCAATCCTTATATTCCTGAAATGAAAACTAAGATTGCTGAAGCTTCAGGAATAAGTGAAGATGATATTTCAATTAAAGCCACAACTAATGAGACCATGGGTTTTATTGGCAGGAAAGAAGGACTTGTAGCCTATGCAGTTTGTCTGATTGAAAAGGATGTCTAAATTTTAATTTGATTTTGATTCAGGCAATTTCATCTCACTTAAATCAGCAGCACATTTTCCACAATTACTGGCACATCCTTTTTTATTAATCATGCTTCTATAAACTAACCTTCCTGCATATAAAATTGCAAGAACAAATAAGATTATAACTAGGATTAACTGCAAGTCCATATTACAAAATTAAAAAATAATCAATCAAGTTCCTAGTCAGTAGCTTGTAAATTCATTATCAAAATAGTTTACTGTGGCAGAGATCTTCCTCTAATTTGATTAATTCCTTTCAGACTGTAATTCCGTTTTGGATTAAAGCTTTGTAGTATTATTGTGCAGATAATACATAATCAGCAGGCTTTATCTACTTCAATTACTTCATTTTGTAGAATTCTCCTTTATAAATCATACCTTTGCAAAAAATTTAAGAGTAATTTTTTAATGCAAAAAATAAGAAACATAGCGATTATCGCTCACGTTGACCACGGTAAAACTACATTGGTTGATAAAATTTTACACCAAACCAATTTGTTTCGGGACAATCAGGCAACAGGTGATCTGATACTTGACAGCAATGATCTTGAGCGCGAGCGTGGTATAACCATTGTTTCCAAGAACGTGTCGGTTAACTATAAAGGCGTCAAAATTAATATTATTGATACTCCTGGTCACGCTGATTTTGGTGGTGAGGTAGAACGGGTTCTTAAAATGGCTGATGGAGTAGTTCTTTTAGTCGATGCTTTTGAAGGCGCTATGCCTCAAACACGATTTGTTACCCAGAAAGCACTTTCATTAGGATTAAAACCTGTTGTTATTGTAAATAAGGTTGATAAAGAAAATTGTCGGCCAGAAGAGGTTTATGAATCAATTTTCGAATTATTCTTTAACCTTGAAGCAACTGAAGATCAGTTGGATTTTCCAGTTTTATACGGATCGTCTAAACAAGGCTGGATGAATCATGATTGGAAAGTTCAGACTGAAGATATTACACCTTTACTTGATACTATTTTAGAGCATATTCCAGCAGCACCTAGTTTTGATGGCACACTGCAAATGCAGATCACTTCATTGGATTATTCATCATTTGTTGGTCGTATTGCAATTGGTCGTGTAGCACGTGGGGTGATTAAAGAAAATCAGCCGGTGTCTTTGGTAAAGCGCGACGGCACTATACAAAAATCAAGGATCAAAGAATTATACACTTTCGAAGGACTAGGTAAGATTAGAGTTCAGGAGGTTGCTTCCGGAGATATTTGTGCTGTTGTAGGTATTGATGGTTTTGATATTGGGGATACTATCTCCGATTTTGATAAGCCGGAACAACTGGAAGTTATTAAGATCGATGAGCCAACAATGAATATGTTGTTCACCATCAACAATTCTCCAATGTTTGGCAAAGAAGGGAAATTTGTAACCTCACAGCGTTTACGCGAGCGTCTCTACAAAGAGATGGAAAAAAACCTTGCCCTTAAAGTTATTGAAACTGAATCTCCTGATTCATACCTGGTTTATGGTCGTGGTATTCTCCATTTATCAGTTTTGATTGAAACCATGCGTCGCGAAGGTTATGAGCTGCAAGTTGGACAGCCTCAGGTAATTATTAAAGAAATCGATGGTGCTAAATGTGAGCCTATTGAAACTCTTATTGTTGACGTGCCTGCAGAGGTTTCTGGTAAAGTTATTGAGCTTGTTACTCAGCGTAAAGGCGAGTTACTGGTCATGGAACCAAAAGGAGATCTTCAGCATCTGGAATTTGAGATTCCAGCACGTGGTATCATCGGGTTACGTAATAATGTATTAACAGCTACAGCCGGTGAAGCCATTATGGCCCATCGTTTTAAGTCATACGAACCATGGAAAGGCAATATACCAGGTCGTTTGAATGGTGTACTTGTATCTATGGAAAAAGGATCTACTACGGCGTATTCAATAGATAAATTGCAGGATCGTGGTCGTTTCTTTATTGAACCAGGTGTTGAAGTTTATGAAGGTCAGATTATGGGTGAGCACATTCGTGATAATGATTTGGTGGTGAACGTTGTGAAAGGTAAGGCATTAACCAATATGCGCGCATCAGGTACTGATGATAATGCGCGTATTGCAACGGCCATTAAATTCTCTCTTGAAGAAGCAATGGAATACATCCAGGCTGATGAGTATATTGAAATTACTCCTAAGAGTATGCGTTTACGAAAAATCTACCTGAGTGAAAATGAACGTAAGATTAATGCAAAGAAATTTGTAAATCAATAAACTATAAGAATCAATTCTGTTAAACTTTATAAAAGGCTCAGTGTAAACTGGGCCTTTTCTTTTTTACGCAAACAAGCCATGCTCTGGTGCTTAATCTTGATTCTAGACCTTTAGGATGAAAAACAATTTTATTCTAATGAAAAACTTTATCTAAGTTTGTTTTAATGAAGTTTCCAGTCGTGCCCGGTTTTGACCAGCAAGCTTTTAGTGTATACCTGAAAAATACAGGCTGGTTATTTCTTGCCAGAGTTGGAAGTCTGATCATAAAGATCCTGGCCGGAATTGCAGTTGCAAATTATCTGGGTAAAACAGAAAACGGCTTGCTTAACTATCCCTTGGTCTTCGTTACATTTTTTATTGCTGCCGCTGCACTTGGTCTGGATGGATTTGTTACACGCGAATTGCTTGCTGCACCTAAGGATAAAAATAAACTGTTGGGAACAGCATTTAGAATGCGTTTTCTGGCTGGGCTGATCATTATTCCACTTGCGTATTTAACATTTTTATTAGTGAAAGGTAATCAATCAGATATACCTGTCAGTTATATTCTGATTGCCTCTTGCATTGGAATAGCCCAATCTTTAAATATCATCGATAGTTATTTTCAATCGCAGGTTCAGGGCAAATACGTCATGATGGTTCAGGTAGCTGGAAATCTGCTTTCTGCTGGCATTAAACTGCTTTTGATAGTTCTTTCTGCACCCTTGTACTGGTTTATATGGACGCTATTAGCCGATGCGGTATTACTAGGCATGGGTTATTTGATCGTTTACAGGACAAGGGGTAATAAAATTTTGGAATGGCAATTTGAATATAGCTTTGCAGCTAACCTTTTAAAGCATTCCTGGCCGCTTGCTTTTTCGGCCATCCTGGTTACAGTTTATATGAAAATTGGTCAGTTAATGGTTGAGAGTTTTCTGGGTGTAGCTGCATTGGGGGTTTATTCAACGGTTGTAAACTGGAGTGAAAGCTGGTATTTTATTCCTGTGGCAATTGTTACCTCAGTTTTTCCTGCTATTATGAATGCACGCCGAGATGATCCGGTACGTTATCAAAAAAGGCTGAGCGACATGTATGATTTGATGATGGTGATTAGCCTTAGCATTGCTGTTTTTATGACCTTTGCATCTCCTTTTATTTATAAGTATTTTTATGCTGCTGAGTTTGCTGATGGTGCTAAAATATTATCAATTCATATTTGGGCAGGTGTTTTTGTATTTTTAGGGAGCGCTAGTGGTCAATATCTTATTGCTGAGGGTTATACCAAATATTCATTATATCGTACTGGAGCAGGCGCTGTTATTAATGTAGTTCTAGGGTTTTTCTGGATCCCGTTATACGGACTTCAAGGTGCTGCATTTGCAACTTTGATCGCTTATTTTTCAGCAACTTTTTTTATCCTTGTTTTTCCTGAAACCAGGAAGCAGGGTATAACTATGCTTAAATCATTATTTTTAATTTCACTCATACAAAAAATCTCAAAACGTTGAAAAGAACGGAATCATATAGCAATTTGTTAAGTCTTGCACGAATAAAGACCTTGTTGTCTTTTGGAATAAAGGGCTATTTATCAGAAGTAGGATGGTTTAAAGCCTTTGATACAAAATCGCCCATTGGTGGCGATGGCGAACCTATTCCATGGGTAACCTATTCATTCATTGATTTTATTGCTCAGCGAATTAAAAAAGAACATACTGTTTTTGAATTTGGCTCCGGAAATTCAACTTTTTACTATGCCAAGCGGGCATTAAAGGTAGTGTCTGTTGAACATGACCAGGAATGGTTTAATAAAATTTCGGCAAACAAGCCTTCCAACTCTGAAATGATTTTCTGTGAATTAGTTAGTGGCGGCAAATACAGTAAAATGCCTGCCAGTATGGGCTTGAAATTTGACATCATCATTGTTGATGGGCGCGATAGGGTTAATTGCTGTCTACAATCCCTTGCAGCTTTAACTGATCAAGGCGTGGTTGTTCTTGATGATTCACAAATGGAAAATTATACTGAAGCCATCAGTTTCTTTCAAAAAGAAGGATTTAAAGAATTATCATTTAGCGGAATCTCACCGGGCCTATTTTATCGTAAGTCTACTTCGGTATTTTATAGAGCTGAAAACTGCCTAGATATTTAAAATGGCTAATGAAATAGTAAGTGCGGATGTAAAAAATGCTTATGATGAATTTTATCTTGGGCGTGATGAGCAATGGCGAATGCTGGGTGCCCGACACAAGGCAAACAATATTATTGAGGTAAGCAAGGGGCATGACTTTAAAAAAGTTCTGGAAGTAGGTGCCGGCGATGGAAGTATTTTAAGACATCTTTCTGAATGGAATACCTTTCCTGAAATGCATGCACTCGAAATATCTCAAAGTGGGGTTGATCAGATTAAAAAACTTGGACTTAAAAATCTAAATTCAGTTACTATTTTTGATGGCTATCATATCCCGTTTAAGGATAATGAAATCGACCTGGTCATATTATCTCATGTACTGGAGCATGTTGAATTTGAAAGGATGTTATTGCGTGAGATTAAGCGTGTTTCAAAATTTTTAATCATTGAAGTTCCTTGCGATTACCGATATGGTGTAGATAAAAGAATGAAACATTTTTTAAACTATGGTCATATTAATATGTACACCCCCTCCTCTTTGCGCTTTCTTGTACAATCAGAAGGTTATCAAGTTTTGAGCGATAAGGTCTCTATGATTGAGCCCGAGGTTACAAAATTTAATACTTTTATAAACCAGAAAAAATCTAAAAGCCTTTTGACCACATTACGTATTGATTTGGAGTTCTTACTTAAAAAAATTAGTATCAGCATCAGTGGTAAAAAAAGGCAAGAGTCTTTTGCTAATGCCTATACAGCCCTTTTAAGAAATCAGGGCGATCTTGACATTTTTTAAATTAAACTAATTACGCTGCAAATCTATGAAGTCCATTCTTTTTTCAATTCCTCTCCTATTTGTTTTATTTCTGCAGCTAATCAGCGGGGGTAGATTTCATGGATTAGAATATTTGAATGGGTTTACTGATACAATTGGTCTGAGAGATGAATTTTCTAAATCACCGGTACTATCTGCTGCTGAATCTATCAAAAAAATGAAACTGGAAGACGGTTTCAATATTCAGATTGTAGCTGAGGAGCCACTGCTTAACTCGCCTGTTGCTATGAGTTTTGATCATACTGGTCGAATCTGGATTGTTGAAATGGAAAATTATATGCCAGATACTTTGGGTTCTGGCGAGGATCTTCCAACAGGAAAGATTGTGATTCTTAGCGATAAAAATGGGGATGGAAAGATGGATGAAAGAAAGATATTCTTGGATTCGCTTATCTTACCTCGTGCTATTAGTCTTTTTGAAAATGGTATTCTGGTGGCCGAATCACCAAATTTATGGTTCTATGAAATTGTCAATGATAAACCTGTTCGTAAAGTATTAGTTGATGCGAAATACGCTGACGGTGGAAA
>CAMDKO010000075.1 GCA_945901155.1 Pedobacter schmidteae | reverse complement strand
ATTTCTTTAGGTAATTTAGTAAAACCTGTAGAATAGAGTATAGAGTATAGAGTATAGAGTATAGGGTATAGGGTATAGGGTATAGGGATAATTGGTTCAAAAAGGCAATACCTTGAAAATGATTTTTTTTAACATCACCGGATAATTGTTACCGATCCAGAAATAACTCTCCGCCCTTTTGTTTTGGGATCAATGATATAATAATAAGTACCCATTGGAAGATCATTTCCATTCATTTGCCCTTTCCAAGGCATAGCATAACCTTTCAAACTATAGTAAACCACTGAGCCATACCTGCTAAATACCTTCACTGATGCATTCACATAACTTTCAAGGTATTTTATATTCCAGATATCATTAATCCCATCGCCATTGGGTGTAAACGCATTGGGTACTTCAGGCGCTTTCAATACTTTAACAAATATGGCATCAACAGAAATACAGCCCTGATCTGAGGTAACGGTTAAAACATAGGTGACATCATCCACAGGACTTGCCACGGGATCAAGAATATCATCGCGGCTTAATCCTAAAGAAGGAACCCATTTATAGGTTAGATTATTCCCTGATGCTTTTGCATACAATTTAACTTCTCCTCCTTCTAGAATAATGGTATCTCTACCAGCAAATAAGGCTGGAGTTGGCATCACCAGTATTTCTCTCGATAGGGAATCTGCACAGCCATTATTTGTGGTAAATACATATTTAATGGTATGCTTACCCACACCAGCCTGAGCCGGACTAAATATCCCGCTTGGCGAAACCCCATTTCCTGAATAAATACCGATACCGGCTTGAGAATTCTTTTCGGAGGCCTGTGTAAGCCTAAATGGAAGCACCTCCTGGCAAACATCAGGAATTGCTGTAAAAACTACTTCAGGCACTGATTTCAGGATAATGGTTTGAATTTCATCATCAGTACAAACACCTCCTGAATAAGCTACCATTCTGACTCTAAATTGCTTGCTTGCCGGAGCACTAAATATCGGATACTGAATTCTATATTCCTTACCCGGCATCGGATTTTCATCCACTAATTTAAAACTAAGATCTCCACCATAATCAAAAAACCATTCCAACTTTTCTATGATCCCAAAATCGATGGTTGATGTATTTCGAAAAACAACTTCCCGGTTACTGCAAAGCTCAGTGTCATTTAAAACAAGGAACTTTGCCTTTGGAACTGCTCCACTCACCTTGAATGTCTTCACCAAACTCTTAACACATCCAGATTCTGAGGTAACTGTAAGAGTGACTGGATAATCGCCGGCAACAGTATATTTGTGAGTCGGGTTCTTTAACGTTGAACTATTTAATTCACCTGCAGATGGATTACCAAAGTTCCATAAATAGCTTAGTGGTTTACCATCCGAAATACTTGATAAATCTGTAAATTGAGAAAAGATTTCTGCTATACAACTTTCAGGAATTCCAAAATTTACGATCGGTATTGGTTTAAGCACGATCGTTTGAATTTCTTCATCATTACAAACGCCTCCTGAATAGGCCAGCATTCTTACTATAAATTGCTTGCTTGCTGGAGCACTGAATATCGGATACTGAATCCTGTATTCCTTACCAGGAAAAGGATTTTCATCAACTAATTTAAAACTAAGATCTCCACCATAATCAAAAAACCATTCTACCTTTCCTATGGTCCCAAAATCAACGGTAGATGTATTCCGGAAAACAACTTCCTTATTACTGCAAAGCTGGGTGCTATTTAAAACAAGAAAATCTGCTTTCGGGACGGCGCCGCTTACCTGAAAAGACTTCACAAGCTTATTCACGCAACCCGCTGCTGAAGTTACGGTTAAGCTTAACTGGTAGGTGCCGGCAATGGTATATTTATGAGTTGGATTTTTTAAATTGGATGAATTTAAACTGCCAGAAATAGGATTTCCAAAATCCCATAAATACGATAATGCTGAACCATCTGCAATAGTTGTGGAATCTGTAAACTGAGCAAATGAATCTCGAATACAAATTTCAGGTATACCAAAGTTTACGATAGGAGCTGGATTAATTACAATAGATTTTTCAAACACAATACTTTCACAGCCTTTATCAGTCACAAGTTTCAATTTAACCTTATAAGTGCCTGCTAAAAGATATTTATGTGAAAATGGAGCTGCCGAAGTCTTTTCCTCAACGGTGCTGCCATCACCAAAATCCCAAGTCCATTTTATGATATTCCCTTCTGCAGTGGTTGAAAGGTCTGTAAAAGTTATATCCTTACTTTCGCAGGCTGGCAAACTTGTACTAAAATTTACAAGCGGCAGCGCAATAACATGAACAATTTGAGTAACTACATCAGATTGGCAACCAGTTTCACCTTCAACCATCAGCTTAACAGTATAATTGCCGCTAGTAGTATATTTATGTGTTGGATTTTGAACTATGGAGACTTCTCCATCGCCAAAATCCCAAAACCATTTTTTTATAATTTTACCATTACCCTGACTTGCATCGGTAAAAGTTATAGTAGAATTAACACAAGTTTGAAGAGTTGTTGTATATAGTGCCGAAGGTTTATTAAAGATTTCAAATTCAAAACTGACAACTTCCAAGCCATTACATCCTGAAGGATTCGGATTAATTGCAACCGCAGTAATTAAATATTTACCTGCAGTTGCATATATAGGATCTGCCTTAGGATAAACATAATTATAAATGGTTCGGCCATCAATTAGCGAAGTGGTGAATGCAGGAGCAGATTGAGTAAATGGTCCATTGCCATCATTCATATCCCAAACAATATTAGAAGTCTGGTATGGAAGCTTAAGCATAAATTTAGATGATTGGTTTACGCAGCCCGAAGAAATTGATACGTTAGATGGAGTTTTGGCGGAGATATTCTGAAATAGATTCCTTACATCAGCACCGGCGAGATAAGCATATGACTCAACAGGACCATATCCATATGCAATTGCAACAAAGCCTCCATTAGCAACAATTCTATGCTGATCCTGCGAGGAACTAACATCAATAATAACATATGAATACTCAGCATCAATAATCTTAAATCCAGAAACAGCGAGGCCATCTACCTTTAATGTTGGAGCATCAACGGTTTTAAGTATAATATTCAGATAGTATTTATTAATGTTTGTTTTCACCCCTGTAACACTTATCAGCTTAGAAAACACAGTTATGTCGCTCAAAGTCTGCTCAATTGGATTCAGGATAGTCATTTCAGGATCTCCAGGAAATGTAACTGCAACCCGGTTTGAAGCATTGCAATTTTGTGCAGATTGATATTGAGCCACTCCTATAGGCTTATCTGCTTTAACAATGCTTGGTGTATTTGTAAAATAGGTGATAATACTTCCTTTTTTATATGGATTAACAAGAGCCTTCCCAAAAGCTGATGTAGAACTCCCATTTACAGAGATATTCGTATTATCTTCTGATACAATGATTCGGATTGCATCAATATTTCCATTTTCAGTATTATAAAAAGGTGCGGTTACAAAATTCTTTCCCCATGCAGAAATAGGGAAAAGTTGCTGATATAAATTATCTCCCCCGCTTGGAGTTGGTTTACCAGGAACAGCAACATTCGGGTTGGTAAGCGTATTTCCATCTTCACAAAATGCCGCCCAAGTATTTCCAGAAAAAACTGCTATGGGTTTACAAGTACCCAATGTCTTGATAATGGATCCAGAAACATCATTTACTGACTGATATTGATAAACGTCTCCCTTGTTTAATTTTACTGGGATTTTAAAAGCCGTATTTGCTGTCCTAATGCCGCTAGTACTACTAACTGTAGGTGTTATCTCTATTTCCGTATTATCTTCAACAGCAACAATCGTAAATTCGGATTTTGCATTACCACCTTGTGCCCCACCAGCATTTTGATAAGAAAAAGCATAATATTCTCTTCCAAGCGATTTAGTTGGCAGTATTAAACTTCCAGCGGTTCTGGCACTATTAGAAATTACTGCATAAACTGATATTGGGCTGCCTGATGTAATATGAATTCCCTTATTAATTTCTACAAGATCAGAGCTAGCGATATGTAAATCAACGACATTTGGGTCAATAAATACTGGCGTTATAGTATTGGCAGTAATTGTACCTGAAGCAATAGTCTGACCAAGGCCCTCTACCTTATAGGTGGTAGTTATATCTGAAGATAGGAACAAGGTCATTCTTGATAATTTAGCATCAATATGACCTGAATAAGCAACCCAGAAATCAGTTCCTTTATTGGATGTATTCTGAGCAATTGCCGAGTAAGAAAGGCCGAAAATCAAGCCAAGAATCACTATTAATATTCCTGAAAGGCGCTTCAATTTTTTTTTAAATTTATTGTTTTGAAATTTTAATATAAGACTTCTAATCCTGAATGAACAATCGCAAAATCGTTAGACAAATAGTAATCGGAAAGTTTAATACCTAAATTATAATTACGAAATCTAGAAAGTTTTGGGTTTGGAATAATCAATCCATTCTAACAAATTTAACTATAGAAGGTTTATCAATTGGCAATTTCTGTCCCGTTGGCGTTAATTTACCGCTTACAGGGTCACGTTTAAATACGATGATCTCGTTTGTAACCTGACTTGTTGAAAGCAGCCAGTTGCCACTTGGGTCAATATCAAATGTACGCGAGCTTTTACCAAAAGAAGGCTGCTTGGCAACAAGGCTTAACATTCCTGTTTTTTGATCAATAGAAAAGATCGCAATTTCATTTACCGTACTTCTTGTGCTGGCATACAGAAATTTACCATCATCAGAAACATGAATATCTGCACCATGACCAGGGCCGGCAAAACCATCAGGTAGCATGGAAACCGACTGAATTTGATTCAGATGACCTTTACTATAGTTGAATGCATACACTTTAGAGTTAATTTCCGTTACAACATAGAAAAATTTCTTATTAGGATGAAAGGTACTATGACGCGGACCGGCACCAGGATCCAAAGTTATAAATGGCTGTGCTGCTGCAGACAAAGTCAGAGGTCTTTTCTTTGCATCAAAACGGTAAATATTGATCTTGTCTGTTCCGAGATCGGCTGTTAAAATATATTTATTATCGGGAGATACAACTGCGGAGTGTACAAAAGGTTTTTTTCTTGCAATGCTGCTACCCTCATGTTTAATATCCTGAATATCAGAACCCAAGGTACCATTATCTTCAATAGGTAAGGCAGTTATGGAACCACCCCCGTAATTAGCAGCAAAAACATAGTTTCTGTTGGCATCAACTGAAATATAAGTAGGCCCATTGCCGCCTGATGGTTGACTATTTAATAATTGAAGATCACCAGTTTTGGGATTGAATGCCAATGCACTGATCTTGCTCTCCTTTGCTTCAGTAACGGAATAAACAAATTTTCGGTCTGGCGAAACTGCAAAATAGGAAGGACTTTCAAGAACAACTTTTGACTTATAGGTAATTGCTCCATTCTGACTATCAAACTCATAAACATAGATCCCTTCACTTTTTCCAGGAGATGTATAAGTTCCAACTAACAAATGGTACTTCTCACTTTGTGCAAATACGCTTGATGAGAGCAGTATTAGAACACAAAAAACTGTAATTTGTCTTAATTCCATTTTCTGTTTCAATTTTTTAAGAGATAAAAGTAAGATAAAAATTATTTTTCCTGATTTTAATTGTGATGGAAAATACTTGAAACCAGAAATATAAAAAATTTGAGTAAGCCTCAGGGAATAATGCTTATAAAATGCTATTCATTCTTACTTTTTTCTTTTATGTTCTATTGAGGCTAAGTCTTAGAAATATTTCTAAGCTAATCAGATATGAATTAATTTATTTTATATTTATGGGTACGTACACATTCATCTTATGAGAATAAAAATTAGTTTCTTCCTTGCATTCAATACGCTTGTATTGTTTAACGCTTATTCCCAAAAAACAGTAGAAGTGATTCCATTATCTGATAAAAGCGGATTTACAGTTAAAACCTCTACCAAAAACTTAGGCAATGGATTTTATGATCATGGTGTTGCTTCGCCAATAAGCAACCACCGTGGCGTAGTGTCAACAGTTGATGGGGATGGAAAAAATGTTGTCCTCGTTTGGCTTTTTGATCATCGAGGTGGATATTCTTTATTGATGATTGATGCAGAAAGTGGAAAAAGTGAAGAGTTCCCAATAACATTTGACCCGAAACAGGATACGCCTTATGCATCCATTCTATCCAGAGATAATAAGTTTTATACCCTTTTTAGAGATCATTTTGTTGAATTCGACCCGGTAAAGAGAGCATTTACGTTTACCGGAGAAACAATGTCACAAATGGCAATGTCTATGACAGAAGATGATCAGGGTAATATATGGTCAGTAACCTATCCAAACAGCGGAATTGTTTCTTTTGATCCAAAAACTAAAGTGCTAAAAGATTATGGGTATGTGCACAGCGAAAACTGGAGACAATATCAACGCTCCATTGCAGCAGACGACACTGGCTGGATCTATTTTGGCCTGGGCAATGCCTCCAGCCAGATTCTTTCTTTTAATCCTCAAACTGGAAAATCGGAAGGAATATTGCCTCAAAATGAACGAAAGCTGGGCACTGCCTCTGTATACAGAGATGAAAATGGCAAAGTATATGGTAGAACATTAGAATCTACTGAAAATGAGTGGTATGAACTCTATAAAGGGGAAGCAAAAAAAATAGGCGAGCATAAAGCACCAAGGCCCAAAAAATACATTAGCGGTGCGCAGAGTCTGTTTTACAGAAACTTTCCGGATGGTACCATTTTAAAAGACCTGGACCTAGTTAACCGAATACTTATCACCGAAAATCCCAATACTAAGGCTTTAAAGAAAGTTAGTTTTAACTATACCAGTGATGGTGCAATAGTTATGGGTATTGGAACTGCGCCAGATGGGACAATAGTTGGCGGAACAGCATTCCCAATGCGATTTTTTAATTACGATCTTAAAAATGATAAATGGGTCAACCGGGCAGCTTTAGGACAGTTCAATGCGCTGGTCAACCAGAACAAAAAAGTGTATTTCGGCGTCTATTCAGGTGGCCATCTGATTGAATGGGATCCGTACAAACCTTGGATAGCTACCAGTTTAACCAACAAAACATCTAATCCGATTCACTTAACTACCGTATCGCCCACAATTATCCGCCCGTATCGTATCATTTCACATTCCGATGAGAAAACGATCATTATGGGAGGAACTCCTCAGTATGGTGCTACAGGTGGCGGCTTGTTATTTTATGATAATGAAGCCAAAACCAAAGTCCTTTTATCAGACTCGGCAGTGGTTATAAACCAAAGCAGTATGAGCCTGGTTCCTTTACCTGATGGTAAACTTTTAGGCGGCACAACCACATCGCCCGGTACAGGTGGTGAAAAGAAAGCAAAAGAAGCTTTGTTATACATCATGGATATGGCAAGCAAGAAAATAGAATGGCAGTTTGCCGCATTCCCTGGTGCTCAGGAATACAGCGAAATGCGTTTGATGCCCGGTGGTTTAGTTTATGGCATTGCCGATAAAAAAACGTTTTTCGTTTTCGACCCAAAATCTAAACAAATAACCCATACCAAAGATATAGCCGCTGAATATGGCCCTACAACCGCAGAGCAGAGCCCCAGGATCTTTGTCAATGGGCCAGCAGGAAGATTATATATTCTTTTTGGCCAGGGAGCAATCGTACAAGTTATACCCAATAGCTATGAAATGAAATTAATTGCAACAGCACCAATGCCGATCAAAGCAGGGGGTGATTATGCCGATGGCCGAATTTTCTTTGTTAGTGGATCACATCTAATGAGTTATAAACTGAAATAAGATGACATTCAATAATATTATCAATATATCTATGAAACGAATAGTTACCTTATCACTAAGCATTCTTATTTTATCTGCCCTTTCAATCAACGTGCATGCCCAAAGGCAATATGGGGGATTTTATACCCGCGAAAAAATAAACAATCTTCAAAACAACACCCAAAAACATGACTGGGCAAGCGAATTAAAGGCTATTGCAATCAAAAAAGCTGAACCATGGGTTTCCAAGAGCGATGAATACCTATGGGAAATGGTGCACGGACAAAATACACCACGCTGTATTGATGTTACCCTTGACAGGGTTGCCAAGGGGCCAAAATTACTAGGATGTTTAAAGTGTGGCATGGAGGTACTTAAATATGGCAATTATCCTTATAATCCTGAATTTGAAGATAAGCCCTGGAAACTCACCTGCCCTTCTTGCAAAAGCGTGTTCCCTACCAATGATTTTGGCAAATTTTACGCCAGCGCAATTGATGAACGTGGGCAGTTTGATGCCTCAAAAGGCGACAAAACCTTATTATTCAATGAAGCACACCCCAACCCATCAGACCCAATGCATAAATATGGCGTAGATGATGGATTTGGTTATATCGATCAAAATGGTCGTTCTCATAAATTTATAGGCTATTATGTTTGGAAAAAGTGGGACTATATCAGCTCTGGATTAAGCCTATTGGCTGATGCTTATCTCTACAGTGGCGATAAAAAATATGCCCGCAAAGCAGCCATCCTTTTAGACCGCATCGCTGATGTTTATCCGGAAATGGACTGGAAACCTTATGCCGACAAGGGATGGTATCATTCAGACGGTGGACGCAATATGGGTAAAATACATGGCTCGATCTGGGAAACCCAGATCATCACATCTTTAGCTGACTCATATGATAAAATTATAAGCGGTACTATTGACAATAGCGAATTATTTAACTTCCTGAAAAAGCAATCCGAAAAATATACTATCGGAACTAAAGGAAGCAGAGCATTATTAATTCAAAATATCGATAACGGACTTCTAAGAACGGCATACAAAGCTGTGTTGTCAACCCATATCAGAGGTAATCAGGGAATGCATCAGTTAACGCTTGCAACCTGCGCAATTGCCCTCGATTCGCAACCGGAAAGTAATTTATGGCTCGACTGGGTATTTGCTGCTGATGGAGGAAACATACCAGGCTTGATGATCACTACATTTGATAGAGATGGAACATCAAACGAAGGGGCTCCAGGATATGCGTTGATGTGGGGAAGGCTGGTAACACAAGTTGCAGAGCGATTACAGGGCTATCAAGCTTATACAAAACATAATATCATTAAGGAATTCCCTCAGTTTAATACGACCTTTCTTGTAGCTTACCGTATGGCAGCATTAGGAATAGCCATTCCTAATATGGGCGACAGTGGTGCAACAGGCACAGTCAGCAATGCTTATGCAGATCCGAAATTCATTGCCAAGGGATATACCTTTACCAAAGATCCTGAATTTGCAAAAGCTGCTTACCTATCCAATAAAAATTCGGCAGATAAACTTGGCAGAGACATCTTTTCCAAAGATCCAGATGCAATCAGCAAAGAAATACAAAGGATCGGTGAAAAATCAGGAGTAAGAGCTGATGGAGGATATCTAATGAGCGGGTTCGGACTTGCATTACTTGAAAATGGACGCGGAAATAGCGGAGTGGCCATAGCTAATAATTATGGCCGTACCATTATGCATGCACATCCTGATCTGATGAATTTCGACCTTCTTGCTTTCGGCAAGTGGCTTGCACCGGATCACGGATATCCTGAATTTGCTACTAAAATGCCTAGTAACACAGATTGGACAGGCAGTACTGTTGCTCATAATCTGGTATTTGTAAATGAGCAGCCTCAAAAAGAAGTATGGGGTGGACATACCAAACTATTTAAGCAATTAAAGGGCTTTGGAGTATTTGAACTTGACGGCAAAACGGCTTACCCTGACCTCAATGAATACAAAAGAACCATGTTTTTAATTGATGCGGGTGCCGATAGTAATGCCTATGCAATTGACATTTTTAAAGTTTCAGGAGGACAAGATCATTTATATAGCTTTCATGGTCCGCCGGGAGATATTACCAATACAGGCCTTCAATTAACAGAACAAAAAACCGGAACCTATGCCGGAGAGTCAATAGAAAAAGGTGCTTCAGCAAATGGATTTCCTAGAGGTTATTCATTTTTCTATAATGTAAAAAGAGACCTGAATCCACCTGCAAAAATCATGCTAGATTGGAAAGTTGAGACCGGTTACAGGGGATTAAAAGCAGATGAAAATATACACCTTAGAATGCATTCCTTAACACAATCAAATGATGTTGCCATAGCCGACGGAGACCCTCCTCAAAATAAACCAGGCAATCCAAAAAAATTAGGTTATGTGCTCTTGCACCGCAAAGGCGAAAACCTGAATAGCACTTTCATTTCAGTATTTGAGCCTTACAAGGAAAAACCATTTATTAAATCTGTAAAACGTATTGATAATGGAGATGAGTCGCAGATTGCACTTGAAATTGAACACATCAATGGTAATATTGATTATGTATTGTACAATGCCGAATCAGAAAAATTGATGAAACTGCCAAATAATATCAGCATGAGTGGGAATATCGGCTATCTACGAAAACAGAAAGGTCAGGTAGTGAAATCATTAATTATTAATGGAAGTTCACTGAGTCATGAAAACCTAAACTTGAAATCAGGTGGACAGATCAGAGGCAAAATAGTTAAGATGAATAAGAATCCTTCAGGCAGCGGGTGGGTACTTGTAGATCAGATCCTACCAGAAAATGGCAGCCTGAACGGCGGACAACTTATTATTGCCAATAAAGGCGAAAGAGATGCAACGTATACCATCAAAAGCATTAAGCGTGAGGGTAAATACAGTAAAATTGAATGCGGTCCAATAACTTTTGCAATCGGCTTGAAAAATCCTGTAGCACAAAATTCAAAAGATCCATACGCCAACTACATCTATGAATTTGAGGAAGGTGATTCTTTCTCTATTCCATCTCATAACGAATGGTCATCTAACAAATAAAACATGTCAACAAAAAATTTTAACAGAAGGCAATTTGTAGCGGCAGCTTCACTTAGTTCATTGGCTGCGCTAAACATTGGCAATCCGGCTTTAGGAGCTGAATTAAATTCAGAATTTGATTCTATAAAAAAGGAAAAACCTACCTGGAAAAAAATTGGAGATTCCATTTATGGTGCTAAAGCGGATGAAACTGGTCCTATCGGCGGCGGTAAAGGTTATCAAAATATAATTACTTCAGGCGATTATACAGTAGATAGCCTTGAATCACTAATTGAGGCATTGGCAAAAGCTAAAGCCGGGCAGGTAGTGTTCATCCCCGGGGATAAGATCATAGACATGACCACTTTTATCTACATCGATAAAATCATGCTTAATATCGCAGAAGGAGTTACACTAGCAAGCGATAGAGGGTATAATGGATCAGAGGGAGCACAAATCACAAGTGATGGTTTAGATACCCCAGGCATGATTCTGGTCAATGGCGCTAATATCAGAATAAGTGGTATTCGTTTAGAAGGTCCAAATCCAAAACGCTATTTAGACCATCATAAACGTGCATTCGGCCCGGGAGGTCCTGGTCATCCTTATTATTATAAATTTCCAACTTCCAATGGAATAAACTGTAAATTTC
>CAMDKO010000074.1 GCA_945901155.1 Pedobacter schmidteae | reverse complement strand
TTGGAACAAAGCTCTGAATCGTTGCAGGAAGTTGTGGTAGTAGGTTATGGAACCCAAAAGAAAAGCGACCTGACTGGTTCTGTTGTTTCGGTTACTGCAAAAGATATTAAAGATCAGTCATTCTCTAATATAAACCAGGCACTGCAAGGTAAAGTTGCCGGGGTTACATTCACCAGTACATCAGGTGATCCGGGAGAAAATGTAAACGTTCGTATCAGAGGTTTAAATACCTTCGGGGGATCGGGGCCACTTTATGTGGTAGATGGTATGCCAATGGAGGCATCAGATATCAACAGTATCAACCCGAATGATGTACAATCTACTACTGTATTAAAGGATGGATCTGCAGCAGCGATTTATGGTGCCAGATCTGCGAATGGAGTTATACTAATCACCACCAAGAGTGGCGGAAATCGTGCTCCTTCTATCAGTTTTAATTCTTACTATGGTATTCAGTCATTTAATAAGTTTATTCCTCTGTTGAGTTCTCAACAAATGGCAGATGTAATCAATGAGGCTCACGTAAATGGTAACTTCTATCCTTTACAACCTGCAATGAATGATCCTTTGAATTTGAAGACAAATACTGACTGGCAGGATGCATCCATTAATCCTGCTCCAATACAAGATCACTCACTTACCGTTGCGGGAGGCACAAAGGATGCTAGTTATTCTATTTCCGGTGGTATTTTTGATCAGGAAAGTGTTTTGGCATTCCGTACTTATAAGCGTTATTATTCAAGAGTAAAAACAGAATTTAAGATTGGAAAGTTAACTATCGGTCAATCATTGATTGCTACTAAGGAAGAAGGGCTAAACTTAAATTTCGGTAATAACCTGGATTTAGCCTATATGATGGGTGCCGCTCCATCAATGCCTATTTATGATCCGAATAATGATAGCGGTTATGCCGGTCCATCACCAGCAACTACCGGTGTGAATAACCGGGATAATATCCTTGGACGCCGTGACATGAACCGTGCATATTCCACTAATAATAAGCTTATTGGTAGTGCATATGCTACCTATAAAATACTTCCTGACCTGGAGTTTAAATTAAACGCAGGTTTAAATTCGGGTCTTAGAAGATTCAAGAATTATGTACCTCAGTTCCAGATGAATAACAGGGGTAGTAATGCCAGAAGCTTAAATACAAGTTTAAGCGAGTCATATGAATACCTTATTGAAAATACTCTTACGTACAATAAGGTAATTAAAGAAAATTACAGGATTAATTTACTCGGAGGATTTACTCAGCAAAATTACTATGGAAATGGTATTAATGGTACAAGAAGAGATTTTCCGAGTAATGACATTCAGGTGTTGAGTGCTGGTACCGGTGTGTTTACTGTTGGTGGAACTGAAAACGAGTGGGCCTTGAGATCCTTTCTGGGCAGAGCAAATATTACTATGTTCGACAAGTATTTGATTACTGCTACTATACGTCGTGATGGTTCATCAAGATTTGGAGATGCCAATCGCTATGGAAGTTTCCCTTCATTAGCAGTTGGATGGAACGTCGATAAGGAAAACTTCCTGAAAGATTCCAAATTGATCAGTGGTTTAAAACTTAGAGCTAGCTGGGGGCAGTTGGGTAATCAGGATATAGGTAACTATAGTAATCAGACAGTTGTTTCAACCAGTTCACGTTATTTCTTTGGTGCAGATCAACTTGCACCTGCAGCAGTAGTTAACAACTTAGGTAATCCAAATCTTCGTTGGGAAACAACTACTCAATCTAATATCGGGGTAGATTTAAGCTTTCTTCAGAATAAAATTTATTTCACTGCTGATTATTGGATTAAAGATACTGAGGGAATTCTGGTTAGAACTCCAATTTCAACTGTAACCGGATTTGCCCGTGATTCCGGACCATACCAAAATGCTGCTCAATTGCAGAATAAGGGTATGGAATTCTTGTTAGGTTACAGAGGAGAAGCTGGCGAACTGAAATATGGTGTTTCAGGTAATCTATCTAATGTACGAAATAAAGTAATTTCACTCGGTACAGGAACAAGCATCATTAACCTTGTAGAAAATGTGTATTACTCAGGAACCTATACTCGCACCTTGCCTGGTTTACCAATGTCTCATTTCTTTGGTCATATAAATGACGGGATCTTCCAAACACAGGCAGAAATCAATGCACATCCAACACAAATTGGTGCTAAGCCAGGTGACAGAAGATTTAGGGATATTAACGGCGATAAAAAAATTGACGCCAATGACAGAACCAATATTGGTGACCCATGGCCAGATTTTGATTATGGATTTGCAGCTGATGCCAGTTGGAAAGGTTTTGATGTCAATATGAGTTTTTATGGAACTAGCGGTAAGAAATTATATGACTCTCAGGGTGTTTATCTTGAAACCATGCAGGGCGAGTGGAACAATAAAATTACTGTTTTAGATCGATGGAAAGGACCTGGTACATCGAATACGCTACCACGTGCAGTTCGTGGTGATACCAATCAGAACAATCGTAGTCAGTCTGACTATGTATTAGATGCAGATTTCTTAAGAATGCAGAATTTCCAGATTGGTTATACACTTCCTCAAAGTATAATTAAAAGGGTTGGTGCCAGAAATGCTAGGATATATTTTAACGGGCAAAACTTATTTACCATCACCAAATATCCTAACTACAATGCGGATACCTTGGGAGGATTAGGTTTCAATGATGACTCAGGAAGTCCACTAGCTTTTGGAGTAGACACAGGTTCAACTCCTATTCCTAGCGTTTACTCATTCGGAGTTAATTTGACTTTTTAAACTTTTAGGAAGCAGAGTTATCTTATTAAACTGGTAATTAAGAAATTTAAAATACAAGAATATGAAAAATTTAAAATTAGGTATATCAACCCTGTTAATGCTTTTATTATTAGCAGGTTGCAAGAAGGAGTTTTTAGAAAAGTCACCACCAGATGCATTGACGGAGGTTGGTTTTTATAATTCAGCAGAAAGAGCTCAGTTAGGAGTTAATGCGATATATGTTTCGCTTCAAAGTGCCTGGAGTATTAATCTCTATAGGATTAATGATGTGCCATCAGGTGAGGTTTTACTTTCCAATACAGTTCCTTTGGAGTATAATAATTTCACTTACTTTCCGGCACTGAATCAGATCCATGATACCTGGAGAGGGTTGTATGAAGGCGTTTACAGGTCAAATCTTGCCATTGCGAATATTCCTGGAATTAATATGGCAGAAGCATTAAAGAGTCAATATGTAGGCGAAGCTAAATTCCTAAGAGCTTTGTTTTACTTTGATCTCGTTAATATATTCGGTGCAGTTCCACTAGTAACACAGCCTTTGCCTGATACTGATGCATCTCTGATTGCAAGAACTCCTGTTGCCGATGTATATAAAGTTATAATTGCTGATTTATTAGCAGCAGAAGCAGGTCTTCCTGTCTCACACAGTGGGGCTAATTTGGGTAGAGTAACTAAAGGTGCAGCTCAAGCATTACTGGGTAAAGTCTATCTGTATAATAAGGATTATGCCAATGCAGAGAAATACTTTTTACTGGTAATCAATTCTGGAAAATATGGTTTGATGGATAATTTCCAGGAAGTATGGCACCGGAGCTTCGAGAATAATAAGGAATCCATTTTTGAAGTTCAATTTGCTGATATTGGTGGTAGTGGCTCTAACGGTCGTAACGGAAGTTATCTTCCTGCAGTGAATGGAGCTACAGGTTCTGGTTTGGCTACAAAAAGAGCATTTGATGCATTTGATCCAACAGATCCACGTCGTGCTATGTCAATCTTCAGGCCAGGTGATTCATTCGCTCCAAATGTTAGTACAGCTTTGGCTACATTTAGTGCGGTTTGGTCAGCAACCGGTTATGCAGTAAAAAAGGGTATGTGGCCTATCATGTATGTCAATAGTAATGGTATAAACTATCCAATTATTCGTTATGCGGATGTATTACTGATGTACGCAGAAGCAGCCAATGAGCTGAACAAACTAACTGAAGCAAGAGCTGCTGTAAATCAGATTCGTGCCCGGCCATCTGTCAATATGCCTGCAATAACAGCTGCCAATACAGGTACTAAGGCAGCTATGTTTAACGCGATTAATAAGGAAAGACAAGTAGAATTGATGTTTGAATTCATCCGTTTTAATGATTTGAGAAGATGGGGTTTAGCACTTCAGGAATTAGGTCCAATTGGATATCAGGCAAAACATGCTTTATTCCCAATCCCTCAGCTTGAATTGGATATCAATCCTAAACTGACACAAAATCAGGGTTGGAACTAACACAAAATACGAACTGTTAGATCTGGATCTAATTCGTGTTTTAATATTTTATAGGGATGCTTTGATTTTTTCATTGCATCCCTATATTAAAATTTATTTTCTTGTGTTGATGTCATAAAATTTGGCATTTAGGCATCCGCTGGCCTAGCCTGAGTTAATATTGGAGATATTTTCCACTTTGATCAATAAAAATTATTAAACACAATCTAGTTCAGGTAATTTAAGGGTATCTTTTTAAAAAAATTCCTTTGATGGACTTAAAATTTGTCCGAAATTGATTCAAATTCTAAAGATTATGATTTTCTACCGGCAAATAAAAGCAAACAGTTGAAACGCAGAGAGGTACTAAAAGGCTTATCACTTTTGCCATTGATTGATCTATCACCCTTAAACTATTGGGGGCAGACTTTACTTGTGAACAATGAGTATTCAGCCTCGTCTAGTTCTAAATATTCATCAGATCCTAATTTGCACAGTAATGCATTCGTAATGGATGGTCATATGCATATGATGAGTCGGCAGCTTTTGCAAGGCCTTGATATAGGCCAGCGTTATTCGGATGGCCATGTTGACTTACCCAGAGCAATACAAGGGGGCCTTGATGCATTTTTCTTCTCAGTTTATACTCCTGAACCCTATTATGAATCAAGGCATGAAGTTAAAAACACCTTTCGAGTTGTTGAACTTGCTTTAGATCAGATTGAGAAAAACCATAAGATCATTGAACTTGCCCGAACAGCTACTGAAATTGAAAAAATTAATAAACGTGGAAAAATAGCTGCTTTTCTTGATTTGGAAGGGGGGTTTGATTTGGATGGTGATTTAAATATATTAAGGAGTCTTTACCGTTTAGGTCTTCGCTCAGTGCAGCTAACCGCTCACAACGAAACGAATGCATTTATTGACTCTTGTTATGGTAAAAAACTATGGGGTGGTTTGAATGAACATGGCCGCGAGGTTGTAAAAGAAATGAATCGTTTGGGAATACTAATCAATGTAGCACATGCTTCTGATGATGCCATTCTTCAGACTGTAGAAACAAGTCAGGATCCTATTCTTTATACCCATGGAGGATTTCGCGGAATTGTAAATAATCCCAGATGTATCTCAGATGAATGCGCAACAGCAATTGCATCCAAAGGAGGTGTTATGGGTATTCAGTTTGGAAGTAGTTTTAACAATCCAAAATATGCTGCATGGCAGGCATCAAAACCTAAGGTAAAAAGCCTTGAAACTTCGCCTGCTAAAGATAATCAATCAGTGAGTATTGAAGAGATCGACCAGCAGGTAGCAAAAGGCCTTCCATTTGTTCATAAAGAAGTAATACCGGATGAGTATTGGATGGGCGTAGATCAGCTTGCCAAAGTGATTGATTATGGTGTACGTCTAGTTGGCGATGATCATATTGCATTGGGTTCTGATTTTGATGGTGGTCCGCCGCTACCAAGGCAAATCAAGGATGTAAGCGATTATCCTCAAATGACTTTGGCCATGCAGGAATTAGGCTATTCGGAAAAGCGGATTCGGAAAATAGTAGGGCTAAACTGGTTGAGGGTAATTCGTGAAGTCACAGAAAAAAATTAACACATTTTTTTGAATCTTGATCTAAGGTTCAAAACATATTTTCAATAAATAATTGATTAGAACATTTATTAAAACAAACAGAAATGAAACGTAGAAATGTACTTAAGACTTTGTCTCTTTTACCTCTGGCGGGAACCGCAATTCCCCTGAATTCAATATTTGCATCTCCTGTGGCTAGATCTTCTAATGCACCATTCAATCCTTTGGGGCCGGTAGAGGTTACATTAGAATCATTTCTAGATAAAAATAATATCTACAGGACACATGGCATAGAACCCATTATCAATTGCAGAGGTATATTCACCATTATTGGTGGTTCCTTAAAACGTCCTCAAACTAAGGCGGCCATGGAAGCGGCCTCCCATAATTTTGCGCAGATGGATGAGGTGGCTGATGGAATTGGCCAGACCCTAGCAGATCTTACAGGCGCTGAGTGGGGAGTGGTTTCAGCCGGATGTGCTGCCGGACTGAAGCTCGTAACCGCTGCGGTAGTATCGGGCGGTGATCCTGAAAAATTGGTTCGTATTCCGGATCTGGATGGACTCGAAAAAACTGAGGTTATCGTACCAATAACCTCCAGAAATGCGTATGATCATTCAATCAGAAACATTGGGGTTACCATGGTTAATGTATCTACTCTTGAAGAATTAAAGAATGCGATCAATCCCAAAACAGCGCTAATCTATATGGTTAATGGCGATAGAACCTGGACTGGAGCACCAATGTCATTAGAGAATATTTCGGCAATTGCTAAAGCCAAAAATGTTCCTGTTTTGTTTGATGCGGCCAATGAAATTTTGACATTCCCGCCAGTTCATTTAAAACGTGGAGCAAGCATTGTTGCTTACAGTGGTGGTAAGGCAATCTGTGGTCCGCAATCATGTGGGTTGATCTTGGGGCAAAAGGATATCTTGATGGCCGCATGGCAGGCAAGTTCTCCTCACCATGGCCCATGCAGGGATAATAAAGTTGACCGCGATGAAATGTTTGGTATGGTTGCAGCAGTAAAAGTGTGGAAAGAAATGGATCATGCTGCTGTTCGTAAGCAATGGGATTCTTATTTGGATCATATCATTAAAAAAGTTTCTGGTATTAAAAGTGTTCAAACGATGGTACATATCCCGTCTACACTATCAGGTCTGTCAAATGTGTCGCCTGAAGTTGTTATCACTTGGGATGCGGATGTTTTAAATATTACAGGAGCCGAAATGGCCGATGAACTTGGTAAAAATAAGCCTAGAATTGCAGTTGCCAGTGGAGGCGGTCGAGGTAGAGATTCTAATATTAATGGAATTGCTGTTACCACCATTGGAATGCAGGCAGGCGAAGAAAAAATCGCTGCTAATCGGATTTTTGAAGTGTTAACCGCAAAAAGAAGCCCAATAATAAAAGAAATGAAAGCTCCTGCAGCCAATCTCTCAGGCACATGGGATGTGGATGTGAAATTTTATAATAGCCAGGGTAAACATAAATTATTTATTGAGCAGGATGGAAACTGGATCAAGGGAACACACCAGGGAGGATTTGCAGTGAATGACATGGCCGGTTCTATTGAAGGTGATACGGTGAAATTGCAGAGTTCTGTACGTTTGATAGGAGATTCTATAATTTATACATTCACCGGTACTTTGTCAGGAGATAAGCTATCA
This sequence comes from Pedobacter schmidteae, assembly GCA_945901155.1. Taxonomy (GTDB): domain Bacteria; phylum Bacteroidota; class Bacteroidia; order Sphingobacteriales; family Sphingobacteriaceae; genus Daejeonella; species Daejeonella schmidteae_B. The sequence goes on along the minus strand of CAMDKO010000074.1, from coordinate 4,205 downwards.
GGTAATTTATTTATGGGAGAGTACCGAAGTGCAAAGTTCACAGCAACAAAAAATAATAAACCAGCATCAAAAAAGCCAGTTTTTGTTCCTTCGGGAGCACCGCTTTCCAGTTAATAAAAAAATACCTAAATTGAATTTTAACTATTAAAAACCATACAAAATGAATAACAATTTTCTAAAAACATTCAGGGCGCATTTTTATATGTTATTTTTTGCTGCTTGTCTCATTTCTCAGACCAATCTTCAGGCGCAGGAGATTGATATGCTTATCAAAGGCGGACATGTTATTGATCCAAAAAATAAAATCGATGGAATAATGGACGTTGCCATTAAGGATGGTAAGATATTTCGGGTTGCCTCAAATATTCCTGCTAATACCTCCAAAAAAACGGTTAATGCAACAGGATTGTATGTTTCTCCTGGTTTTATTGATATGCACGTGCATGTTTTTGCGGGTGCTGAAGATCCTGGATATAAAGGTTTTGAAATTTCAAATGGTTTCGGTAGCGTTGCTCCCGATGATTTCACCTTTCGCTCAGGAGTAACTACCGTGGTAGATGCCGGTTCATCAGGATGGAGAAACTTTCCGGAGTTCAAAAAACAAACGATCGATCATTCTCAAACACGCGTACTTGCCTTTATAAGTATTGCAGGTTATGGTATGGTTGGTACTGTTCATGCACAGGATACTACGGATATGAATCCGACAACCACTGCTTTTATCATGAATGAGTATCCGGATATCATAGTTGGAATAAAAGCTCATCATTATCAGGGGCATGATTTTACTCCTGTTGATCGTGCTATTGCAGCAGGTAAGAAAACCAATAAGCCAATTATTGTAGATTTTGGCTCAAGCACTCCTAAATTATCTATTGAAGAACTGTTTATGAAGCATTTCCGCCCGGGTGATATTTTTACGCATACTTTTTCAGGAAACGCAGCAACTAATTTAACCCCTGGTGGACGCGAGCCAATTGTGGATGTGAACAATAAAGTAAAACCTTTCATTTTTGAAGCGCAAAAACAAGGAAGGATATTTGATGTTGGCCATGGTGGAGGAGCTTTTGTGTGGGCTACAGCAATAAATGCATTTAAGCAGGGATTCTATCCCAATACGATCAGTACCGATTTGTACAGAAGCAGTAGAAATGCTGGAATGAAAGATATGGCCAATGTGATGTCTAAGTTTCTTAATATGGGTATGTCCATTCAGGATGTAATAGTACGTTCAACTTGGAATCCTGCCAATGTGATACAACATACAGATTTAGGTCATTTAAGTATTGGCGCTGAGGCGGATGTTTCAGTATTTAATATTCGTGAGGGTAAATTCGGGTATTTGGATGCCCGTGGTACTGTATTAAATGGAACTAAGAAGTTGGAGGCTGAACTAACGCTTCGTGCAGGAAAAGTTGCTTGGGATCTTAATGGACTCAGCGGGACACAGTGGGATGCAGTAAAGTAAATTAAAATTTTATTTAAACAGATATGATGAGAATTAAAACAACAGGAATTTCAGAATTTTTTCAGCAACAATTTATTCGGTTGGCACAAGGAATTGCAGCTGTTTTAGTTCTCATTCTGATAACAGCAACAGTTCAGGCTCAGGAAATAGATATTCTTTTGAAAGGCGGCCACGTAATTGACCCAAAGAATAATATTAATTCTAAAATGGATGTTGCCATTGTGGGTGATAAAATCTTCCGCATCGCGGCAGATATTCCGGCAAATACATCAAAAAAGACAATTGATATCAGTGGCTTATATCTTACCCCCGGGATTATTGATATGCATGCACATGTTTTTCACGGGGCGGATGTGAATAGTATTTCAGCAAATTCTCCCGGTGGATTACAGGCAGATGCATTCTCATTCAGAGCCGGTGTAACCACAGTGGTGGATGCGGGTTCTGCTGGATGGAGGAACTTTCCTTTATTTAAAACGCAAGTGATCGACCGTTCTCAAACTCGTGTTTTAGCCTTTTTAAATGTGGTAGGTAGGGGGATGGTAACCCGTTATGATCAGCAAGACGTGACCGACATGAACCCGGAAATGAATGCGTATATGATCAAAAAATTACATCCTACTATCCTAGTTGGTATTAAATCTGCACATTACTGGGGTGATTTTACATCAGTAGACAAAGCGGTAGAATCTGGTAAGCTCGCAAATGTTCCGGTTATCGTTGATTTCGGTGAGCATTCTCCCCCAAATTCAATTGAATCTTTGTTTATGGAGCATTTCAGGCCTGGTGATATATTTACCCATACCTTCTCCGAACATGCAATTTCTAAGACTACCGGTGGACGCGAATCAATTGTGGATGTAAAAACCAGAAAGGTTAAACCGTTTGTGTTTGCTGCACAAAAAAGAGGTATTATTTTCGATGTAGGCCATGGTGCGGGAGCGTTCAACTTCAATCAGGCAATTCCTGCGTTGAAACAAGGTTTTATGCCAAATACAATTAGCACAGACCTTTATAATTTGAGTATGAATGCCGCCATGAAAGATATGACTAATGTGATGTCCAAATTTCTTGCTATGGGTATGGGTCTTCAGGATGTTATTTTACGAACAACCTGGAATCCTGCACAAGTAATTAAACGACCCGATTTAGGCCATTTGACTGTTGGTTCTGAGGCTGATATTGCAGTTTTTAACTTAAAAAAGGGAAATTTCGGCTATATGGATGTTGGGCGAACAAAAATAAGCGGAACTGAAAAACTTGAAGCAGAATTGACGCTCAGAGCTGGTCGTGTTGTCTGGGATTTAAATGGCATCAGTGCTGCAGATTGGCAAATGCCGGCAAGCACTAATTGATTTTTATTAAATGAAATAATAAAATTATAATAATATGTACAAGCTATCAAATTTCAGAAGGATACTGTCATCGGTATTTACAGGACCAATACTAATTGGACTACTATTTTCTGTTTTCGCTATTCAGTCTAAGGCGCAGGATATCGATCTTTTATTAAAAGGTGGTCGTGTTATTGATGCCAAAAATAAGATCGATGCCAAGTTAGATGTGGCTATAAAGGATGGTAAAATATTCAAACTAGCCTCTGGCATACCTACAACTGAAGCCAAAAAAGTGGTAGATGTAAGTGGTCTGATTGTTTCGCCCGGCCTGATTAATATGCATACGCATGTTTATGCCGGAAGTAAACCGGGATTTACAGATGGAACTTCAAGCCAACTTCCTGATGCCTTTGCACCTCGTTCTGGCATAACTACAGTTGTTGATGCGGGCACTTCAGGTTGGCTGACCTTCCCTGATTTTAAAGCTAAAATCATTGATGGATCTAATACCCGTGTTCTGGCTTTCCTAAGTATTGCAGCCTCTGGATATTCTGTTGATAAAGAACAGGAAAACATCAATGGAATGGATGCACAAAAAACTGCTGAAACAGTAAAAAAATATTCGGATATTTTAGTTGGAGTAAGAATTGGCCGTTATGAAACAGATGATAACTGGACTCCCTTTGATCGAGCAGTAGAAGCAGCAACCTTGTCAAATACTCCGCTTTTTGTGGAGTGTCACCTGCCAAAATATTCACTTGAAGATCAGCTCAAGCGTATGCGCCCAGGTGATATTATGACTCATGCCTTTGAAAATGTTGCAGAACGAATGACTGTTGTTGATGAGCAGGGCAAAGTCAGACCTTTTGTAAAAGAAGCTCAAAAACGTGGGATACTCTTTGACGTTGGTCATGGAGGTGGCGGTTTTTGGTTTAATCAAGCTATTCCTGCCTTTCGACAAGGGCTTTTCCCCAATTCATTTGGTACGGATGAGCATCGTACAAGCATGAATTCAGGAATGAAAACCATGTTAAATGTGATGTCAAAATATCTGAATATGGGTATGGGAATACCAGATATTATTGCTCGTGGTAGTTGGAATGCAGCTACGTCTATTAAAAGAGATGATCTTGGAAATTTGTCTGTTGGCTCTGTTGCAGATATAGCAGTATTGAGTGTTCATACAGGGAAATTTGGTTTTGTTGACTCCGGGAATAATAAGATCAACGGAGATCGCAAGTTTGAGGCAGAGCTAACGGTGAGGGCTGGAAAAATAATTTGGGATCTGAACGGGCTATCCGCCAAAAGTATGGCCACAACTCAGTAATTAAAAAACAAAAAATCTAAAATATATATAATATGAAACGCAGAAATGTAATTAAAGGCCTGGCCTTGCTTCC
>CAMDKO010000073.1 GCA_945901155.1 Pedobacter schmidteae | reverse complement strand
AGAGAATTGATATATGCAGCGATCTTCAAGCCATCTTCCTTTTTAACCTGAGGCATCGGTGGCATTGGTGTAGGATACTCTGGCCAATTTTCAGGCTGGGGATTATGAATCAGCTGAAGAATTTTTTCAGGAGTATATTTACGTTTAGCAATATCCTTGAAAGCCGGCCCAACTATCTTTCTATCAGGATTATGACAGGATAAACAAGTATATGAAGCCAGCATTCCCTTAACATCATTGTATGTTGGCACCTTTTCAGCTTGTGCAATCACTTGCACTTGAGCTACCTGTTTTAACGGTGCAGCAACCGTTGTTTTCTTTACTCCAGTAGTTACTGTGGGCGCTTGCGCGATTACAATAGCCGAGTTTTTAGTACTCACTTCGGTCATGGAAAGTTTGGCACCTTCAGGTATATTATTCAAGGTATAATAAGCAGTAGGATGTACTAGCGAATAGAAATTATCTCGTTCACGGATACCATCAAGCTTTAAAGTATGGATATAATACCTGCGCAGATTATCTACAATTATTCTTGCTTTTAGTCCATCTGCAGAGAGTTTAACTCCTTTGATTGACAAATTTTGGGTGTTAACCGGCGGACTACCATAAACAGGATGATATTTATAGATATAACTTTCTACGGTATAGGATGCCAGATCTTCGGCCGACTTTGGATCAACAGGCAGAGTAAATTCAATTTCAAAGCCATCGGGCATTGCTCTGACAGCTTTCATCTCAAAAGGTGTTTTATTATTCCAAACCAAACGCTGTAAGCCTTCATTAGCCTCTCCGGCAGAACCCCATCCACGGTTTGTTTCACCAATGAATAAGGAACTATCCCTAGCCCATGACATTCTCATTACCCCTGATCTGAATCCTGAACGAAACATAAAGGAAGCGCCTTGAAATTCACCATTAACCTTTTCCAAAAATACCCTTGACAGAATACTCATTCCCTGATCACCTACCAGAGTTTGACCTTCAAAAGGACCAAAATGACCTTTAGGTATTGTAATTGGCTCTGAATTAGATATACCTAATATTCCATAAGGCAGCCAAACAGCAGGTAAACGCAATTCAGGAAACTCTTTTTTCATGTCAAAAAGAGTTTTAAAGCTCTCGTTGACCACATTTTCAGGTTTAATATAACGACCCTTATCATTCTTTACTTTACGGGGATCGATCTTCGAATTAAACTGCTCTGTGGTTAATTTTAGCGGAGAATTTGGCATTCCACTCCAGGCCAAACCTGCAGGATGTCCCATAAAATCGCCTTTTTCAATCTTCCACAAAGCACCAGAACCCATCCAATCACCCTGATTATCGGTATAAAACAATTCATTATTTAAAAATCCTAATCCGGCAGGAGAACGCATTCCTGTAGCCCAAGGCTCCATTTTGCCATCTGCTGTGATGCGCATAGCCCAGCCTCTCCATGGCACTCGGCTTTCGCCACGCCACCATTCTTCACTACCAAAAGCTACGTTTCCGGTTACAAAAAAAGAGCCATCAGGAGCAATCTTTGGTCCGAAACTATATTCATGATAATGACCAGATAGCGGCCATGAATAGATTGTTTCATATATATCGGCCTTACCATCTATATTAGTATCAACTAGCTTGGTCAGCTCGCCACGCTGCGCACAATAAAATGCACCGTCTTTATAAGCTAATCCAAGAATTTCATGTAAACCGGATGCAAATTTTTTGAAATAAGGTCTGCTACTCGTTGGATTTTCCACAATAAAAACATCACCACGGCGGGTAGAAATTCCAAGGTCTCCATTCGGCAAATTTACTAGACCTCCCACTTCAAGTATTATACCTTCAGGAGTGGCAACTTTCATGATTTTGAAGAAATCTTCTTCCTTTGGGGTTTCCTGTGCAAAGGCAGAACTGCCGCTGAACATAATTGCCGAAAAAAGGACTGCTTTATATAGTTTATTGATATTTTTCATGTCCTGTATTAGAATAAAATTGAATAGCTTAATGAATTAACTATAGGAATAATCAGTTCCTTCCGACCATTCTGATCACGGATGATTGGCTTAGAACCAGCTGCATCATCCAGACGAAGATAATAGGATTGATTATCGATAAGATACATCCCATCGGCAGTTTGAATGATACTTTCAGCATCAGCCAATCTGAAATAAAGATCATTCACTTGATCAGAAAGCATGATTTTACGACTGATTCCTCTTCCCATTTCCAATACCCTTAACTGATCGTTTACAGCTATTCCATAGGTTTTATAAAGAAATGAAGGAATTCCATTTTCATCAATAACATATCCTTTAGGCTTATATCCTGTTCCTGCTGTATCACTGATCCAAGTTGTCTGTGAACTAGACAGACGTGCAATAGATTGTACAGGTTTTCCGAGGGCTTGAACCATCCCCAATGGTCTTGATGATCCATCGCCACGATCATGCCACATCGGTGTAGCATTCAAAAAGCCTCCCCTCCATACTTGAACAAGCATTCCATTATCCATATCATAGGTATAATGAACTTTTTGAGGACTGCCAACAGAAACTGCATGCACCACCCGAGGCGAACCGGGAAGATCCATAAAACTTCTCAAAACAATATTTTCTGAGGCATTGATCAGAATCGGGTCAACTGCATTGGCGTTTGTAGTAGATCTTTCAGCTGGCCGCGGACTACTAAATTTGGTTATCTTAATATTCCTAAAAGCTACAGCTCCATGATCTCCCTGCAAACGAAGTGGTCCATTTGCTACTTCAGTATCACTAACCGATCCACGTGTTGGACCCGAAAGTTCAACATTATCATGTATCATCACCCCATTCAATTCGATCTTTAGCATTACAGCATTGGCGATCTTCTTACCCGACGCATCAAAACGAGGTGCCTGAAAGGAAATCTTCAATTTCTGCCATAAACCCGGTGCCCTACTTACATTTTGCCTTGGGGCAAATCCTGAATAACCTTTCTGTCCTTCAGGCTTACTATCATCCCATCTCTGATAAATTCCACCATTATTTGTTGATTTTGGATTGAGCAAACCCCAGTTTTCTTCAAGTTGGATTTCATAACGTCCTTGTAGGTATATTCCTGAATTACCCCCTAAAGCCATAAGATAATCCAATTCCAAATCAATATCGCCATATTCGGCAAGGGTATAGAGATCCTCTCCTTTATTTCTTTTATCTGGCAAATTAACAAAGATACCAGTGCCATTTGAGAACGAGAGAATGTTGGTTTTATTAATATCTGCCTGAACTGAACCGGCTATTTGCCAATTTTTAGAAGGCGCCTTAAATACTGATAGATCATTCAGAGATTCCTGAGATGCTGTTTGTGCAAATGCTTTTACAGACAAACAAATAAATAGGAGGGCGCCAATGGATTTAAAAATTGTAGATGAAACTTTCAATGTTGATTTCATTTTTTTTCTGCTTATAAACCTGTGAAGATAATAATGAAATCTTAATATCAAATGCTAATTGAAGATTATTGAATTTGAAAACTTTGTCTGAGCCCGATTAATTCTAAGAGAATTGCCAAATTCTCTTTTACCATATATTTTACACTCCTGATAATCAGCTCAAAAGGTAAACCTCAACATAGAAAAAATTGCTCTTAGTCTAGAAAACAGATTGTTAGTTTTTCTATCTTTTGTGGCATTGCAAATGCTTATAGATTGTTATGCTGATGAGTTGATTGTGGTTCGCAGCAGATTTTATTCATTAATCATCTTCAAAAGTAATTCTGGTTCATTGGTAGTAATGAAATCAATTTTCTGATCAAGGAATGACTTCAGTAATGCTGGCTCGTTAACGGTCCATGCATTGATAGTTAAACCTTTTTGCTTGGCTTGAGCTATCCAATCAGGATGTTTCTGATAAACACTTTGATTATAATCTAAGCCCCAAAATTTATCTGCAGCCAGCATTTCTGGTGTTTTATCTCCATTTAAATAGGCCACCCTTGAATATGGATCGAGGCGCATGAGCTCCATACATATTGCATAATCAAAACTGATATAGTCTATCCATGCTTGTGCTTTTAACTTTATAACCACATCCATAACCTTTTTAGTAAGCAAAAGTGCACGCTCCTTGTTTATGGTTGATTTTATTTCCAAAATAAGTTTTGTGTTATTCTGTGTCATTCCTGCCTTTATATAGGACTCGAGCGAAGGCATATTTTCACCACTTGGTAGTTTTAAGGCCAGTAACTTTTCTGAAGAGCTTGTAGAGATAATTAGTCCCTGTATGGTTGGATCGTGATTGATCACAGGTACCGAATCAACAGTCATATGGACATCAAACTCAGAACCCTGGCACCCTAGGCGGATAGCATGCTGCAAGGCAGCAATAGAATTTTCAGTTGCACCAGTATTTTTCCATGCTCCGCGATGTGCGATAACACTGTTCCTAATAAACTCATCTTTCACCAGTCTGAATGTTTGTTGAAAACTCCCTGATTTTGTTTCAGCCGCAATGGTCAGGTCATACCATTTAATTTCAGGTTTGATACTTCCTTTACGGATATACAACTTATTTGCTTTCAATCTGAATAAACCTGCATTAGCACCGCTTAGTTTAAAAATAGCGTCCATACCAGGTAAACTAACTATCCCAACTTGATGATTGCCTTTAGAAAAAGTATGATTGCTTAATACAGGCTGAGACCTTATTGAAAATGATATTGAACTAAACAATATAATCACTGAGCAGAATTTAAATGATTTTGACATATTGGCGTGAGGGTGGTCAGGTTTTATTTATTGCAAGGATGCGTAAAATTAGAGAATCATCCTGATTGAATTTTATTTAAAATACCTTTTATTAAAAGTTTCATCTAAACAGTCGTTCAAATTTATCTATACTTCCAAATATTCCAAAAAAATTATTCGGCTGGGGCAAATGGCAACATATTTTATCCATTTCCAGAAAATATTATGAAAAAGGTATAATTTGGCATAAAATCAACCTTAAGCTATTCATGAGAAAATATATTATAATTTGCATTCTTGCTGTCATAGCGTCAAGTTGCGGAGTATCCCGCAAAATAGAAATACTGGAAAAGTGCAATTACAGCATAAAGTCTGCCGATAGCGTTTATCTAGCAGGAAGAGATGTCAGCAAGCTTTTTAAAAACAAAAAATTTGATTTAAATAATGTACCGGGATTAGCAATAGCCTTGTTCAGAAAAAATATTCCATTAAGTGCCAATGTGAAAATAAGCATCACTAATCCCAATCAAAAAACTGCAGTGATCAATCAATTTGATTATATTATTCTTATAAAAGGACAAGAGCTTGCTGCAGGATCGGTAGACAGAAAAATAAGTGTAGAATCAGGGGCAACAGGCATCGTGCCAGTACAAATCAATTCAAATATCTATTCCTTTTTATCGAATGGGAAAACAATGGATGAACTCATAGCATTTTTAGGTGGTACAGATAGTGGGCCAGGAGAAAAGAAAAGTTTAGTAACCCTAAAGATCCGGCCAAGCTTTATGGTTGGAAATAAATCAATAAAATATCCAGGATATATCAGTATTGAGAAAGAATTAAGCAGCAAAATGCTTTTTTAATTTAATGACAAGAATACTGAATAGAATACCTGCTGAAGAATAAACTATACAGCTTCACTAATTTGAAATACAGACCAAAGATATATTCTGCAGATCATCAACCTTTATTTTCTTATCTTTCGAGCCAGAAACAGAAATCTATTATAGAATGAAATTTTTAAAAGTCTTTATAGTATTACTTTTTATCAGCCATTTAAGTTTTGCTCAAAACGTATTAAGCTTAATGAATCGCGCAGACCTGTTTTTCGAAACAATGAATCAGGGTAAGTTTGATGAGGCCCATGGTTTTTTTGATGAAAGTGTAAAAGCCCAGATCTCTGTAGATGAACTAAAACTGTTCTGGCTAAAGCTGGAAAATAGCCTTGGAACCTATCAGTCTGTGGATGGAGCAAAAAGTGCAGTTCAGGGAGAATACTTTCAGGTTATACTAACATGCGGTTTCACAAAGGGATCTCAGCCATTTACTTTCATGTTTAATAAAACAGAAAAGCTAGTAGGATTTTTCATATCTCCTAAACCTACTGAATCTGAATATGCATTACCTACTTATACCGACACGACTCTTTATACAGAAAAAGAAATACAAATTAAGTTTGCCGAAGGTGAAATGGCTGGAATTTTAACCAGTCCTAGAAAAGTTTCCAATTTCCCGGTGGTTATACTAATTCACGGATCAGGTCCTTCTGATATGGATGAAACTGTGGGGTCAAATAAACCATTTAAAGATCTGGCCATAGGATTAGCGGCACAAGGCATTGGTAGTATCCGTTATGTAAAACGGACCATGATCTATCCAAATTCATTTAATAAAGCCTTTACAGTTAAAGAGGAGGTTCTAGATGATGCGCTTGCTGCAATTACGCTTGCAAGCACACTCCAAGGTGTAAATAAAACACAGATCTATCTTTTTGGACATAGCCTTGGTGGAATGCTAGCACCCCGAATTGCAAGTCTTGCGCCCAGTTTGAATGGAATTATATTGGCTGCTGCACCAGCTAGAAAATTTGCCGATCTAATCACAGAGCAAAATGAATACCTGTATAAGGCATCTGGTGATACAAGCGCAGCCGGAAAAAAGCAATTCATAGAATCATCAATTGATATTGACAAATCTAGATTATTAAAGCTAGGCGCCATTGCACCTGATTCAATTATACTTGGAGCTCCGGCATCCTACTGGATAGATATGAATAATCACGACCAAGTAGGCACAGCAAAAAAGATCAAAAATCGAATTTTCGTGGTTCAGGGAGCTAAAGATTTTCAGGTTTCCGTTCAAGATTTCAATATCTGGAAAACCGCATTGGCGGCAAATAAGAATGCTACATTTAAATTATATCCTGATTTAAATCACTTGTTATCCGCTCAGAAAGAAAAAGGCAATGGAACTCAATACCGGGTACCAGCCAATGTTGATATCAACCTGATCAAAGATATTTCAGCTTGGATAAAGTTAGCTAAGTAATGGAAATGCATCCTGCTGAATAAAATTTTAGTGTAATCACCCTGAAAATTATTCGGTGCTTAGGCTTGCGTTTTACAAACTATTTATTGAATAGAACGGATTGTAATCTAAAGTTTAGCTTGATCATTAAAAAACTTTAATTATATCAATCTTTCCCAATATTTGGCAGAAAAGCGGTAATCAAGCCAATCAGAGGAAGATATGCACAGATCTGGTAAACATACTCTATGCTTGTCCGGTCAGCAAGCCCACCCAAAAGTGCAGATCCAATTCCAGCCATACCAAATGCGTAACCAAAGAACAGTCCCGAGATCATTCCAACTTTTCCAGGGAAGAGCTCCTGCGCATAGACCAGAATAGCTGAAAAAGCGGAAGCCAGTATCACTCCGATCGGAATGGACAAAATCACTGTCCAGAATAGATTCATATAAGGCAATAGAATTGAAAAAGGTGCAACACCCAAAATTGAACCCCAAATCACATATTTACGACCAATCCTATCACCTAATGGCCCTCCAATAATAGTTCCTGCAGCAACAGCAAATAGAAAAATGAAAAGATAAATCTGCGAATCCTGTACCGAAACTCCAAACTTTTCAATAGTATAAAAAGTGTAATAACTAGTCATACTCACCAAATAAATATATTTGGAAAAGATTAAAACCAGTAAAATACTAACTGAAAAGATTACTTTTCTTTTAGTCAAGTTATGTACAGCATGATGGTCTATATCCGGCCGACTTGCCCTTATTCTAACTTTACGCTTATACCATTTCCCAACATAAAAAAGAATAAAAATTGCCAGAAGTGCTAATGCTGAAAACCAGACGATATTAGATTGGCCATAAGGCACAATAATGAGCGCCGCCAGCAAAGGGCCAATAGAACTACCAAAATTTCCGCCGAGCTGAAAAACAGATTGTGCCATGCCACGCCTTCCACCTGAAGCCATATGTGCAACCCGTGACGCCTCTGGATGAAAAATAGATGAACCAATTCCAACCAAAGCCACAGAAAAAATCAGAAAATTAAAACTGGGTGCATTTGAAAGCATCACCAATCCAACAAGAGTAAATGCCATTCCAATTGCTAATGAATAAGGCTGCGGTTTACGATCAGTATAAAAACCCACAAAAGGCTGAAATAAGGAAGCTGCAAGCTGAAATGTAAGCGTGATCAGTCCTATCTGTGCAAAAGTAAGGCTGAAAGAATCCTTGACAATAGGATAAATTGCGGGGATAATCGATTGTAATGTATCATTTAAAAGATGTGATAAACTGATTGCAATCAGGATCGGATAAACTGTCTTCCCAACTTTCATCGGATTGCTTTTTGTTTTTAAGCCTGAAGGTTGCACTATGACCTGCTTATCCATTACTCCTTTTTCTTAGTTCAAATATCTATTCAATAAATTAAAAAAAACGAGGCAAACAAGATTATTTCAAATAAGTGGTTTGGTATGGTCGATATTCCTAAATTATCAAACCGCCTAATTTTGTCATGCAGATGGCCTTGTACTCTTTCATCAAAAAAAGCATTCCTGCTAAATTTGCAATTGGCGCAAAGCTATAACGGTGCTCCAACCTGCAAATCACATCTGTGACCAGGCTGACCATGTGCAGGATTAACCTTTAAACCGGCAGGAGCAGGCTGTTGAGGTACCACAGCCTGTGGCGCTGCAACAGGAACTTGCGCTCCAGAAGCATTTGTTAAAGGGGCACCAACAGCAAGATCACAACGATGGCCCGGAAGGCCATGTGCCGGATTTAATTTCGGCGCTTCACCAGTTGCATCAGCAGGCATTGGAGGAATTCCTTGACTTGATACTGCAGGCTGAGCTGCCTCATTTCTTTCACTCATCATTACTCCGATGATACTGGCTCCAGCCAATACGATTGCTCCAACTATAACGATAGTTCTCATAAATTACATTGCTTAATACCCGCGTTAATTTTAAAAAGCGGAATACAAAAATACATATAATTTGAATAGTTAGTCCTGGTTAGCATTGCGATAAAGAAGCGTAATTGAAAATTCATTATTAGCTTAGTAAAATAATACAAAAGGCATTGAGGTACTTCGTTCACATTGGCTATAAAGGAACTAACTATTTTGGCTGGCAAAGACAGCCAGACAAACTTAGTGTGCAAGAAATTCTGGAAGACAATCTCAGTAAGATCTTTAAATTACCAATCACAATATATGGTTGCGGACGCACCGATACAGGAGTTCATGCCAGCCAATATTTCTTCCATATGGATATTGAAAAACCATGGAACTTTGATCTCTTCTTTCGCCTTAACCGAATTCTTCCTGACGATATCGCTCTGTTTGACATCATCCCAGTTGAAGGTCAGCCCCATGCACGTTTTGACGCTATTCAAAGGTCATATGATTTTTTTATTCATACCTATAAAGACCCTTTTTTAAGTGAAAGCAGCTCGCTCTATTTGCGTAAAAATTTCAACCTGCATGAGATGAAAAAAGCGGTTGATCTTTTACCAAAATATGAAGACTACCGTGCATTTTGTAAATCGCCTGATAAGAATGAACACACCATTTGCAAAGTATCTTCAGCCAATTTGTACACAAACAGTAGTGGCGACAGAATCCGCTTTCAAATTTCTTCGAACCGATTTTTAGGACGGATGATTCGTATCATTGTTCGCAAACTCATTGAAATTGGCGATGGTACACTAAGCGTGGATGAATTTGAAAGCCACCTGATCTCAAGAAATACACCATCAAAAATATTGCCCGCCCACCCTCAGGGATTATTCCTTTCAAAAGTAAGCTATCCTTTTCTGGACCTAAAACCAAAGGCAAAGTTCCCGGCAATAGAAGATTCCGGATATTGGAATAAAGTGGTTTAATTCAGCTGGAATATGCTCCTTTTCTTGAAATATCATTCTAGCCTTTATTAGGAATTTTGAATCGCATTCTGCATATTTATTATACTATTGTTATAATCAAAAAAGCAAACTGAAATAATACCCTTTTATACTGAACGAATTAAACATTCTGATCGATATCTATAACAAGTATTGATTTAATCAAGCAGAGGAATTCGATCCGGATTAAATTCCTAATCTTAAATTAATTAAAATTCAACACCATGCACAGAAGAGATTTTGTAAAACTAGGCAGTGTAATCGCCGCATCAGCCACACAATTAGATGTTTATGGGGGTGAAATTCCGCAAAAAACAAACTTGGCAGGTAAAACTGTAGACTTTGTAAACGATGGTGTGCCTTTAAGTCCGAAGGAATATGGCGAGCTGTTAATGAAACTTGCTGATGAAGGAAAGATCAAAACAGACTTCTATTCAAACGGAGGAGTGGTTGAAGAACTGGAAAACAGGTTTGCTAAACTAATGGGGAAAGAATCCTCGATTTTCATGCCAACAGGAACCCTGGCTAACCACATGGCGCTACGACGCCTAGCCGGAAATAACCGCAGGGTAATTCTACAGGAACAAAGTCATATCTATCAGGATACAGGCGATGGATGTCAAACGTTGAGTGCATTAAACCTTATTCCTCTTGGATTGAACACTACAGAAATGACCCTGGCAGAAATCGAAGAAGTAATTAGCAAAACAGCTAAGGGGAGAGTTGCCTTAAAGGTTGGCGTGATCTGTATTGAAAGTCCGGTTCGCCGGCAACAGGATCAAATGTTTGCATTCAAAAACATGAAAGCTATTACAAATTACGCTAAAGTCAATGATATTAAAACCCATTTAGACGGGGCAAGGCTTTTTGTACAAGCGGCTCATACCGGAATTGATCCGGCAAGCTATGGAGCTCTGTTTGATACCTCATTCACCTCTATCTGTAAATGTTTTAATGCAGCAAGTGGGGCAGTACTGGCCGGATCCAAAGAATTTACTCACGACCTTTTTCATGAACGAAGAATGTTTGGTGCAGGCATTCCGGCTGTATGGCCATTTGCCGCAGTAGCCCTTCATTATGTTGATTCTTGGATCGAAGAGTATAAAAGCGCCTGGCAAAAAGCGGAGTATCTGTTTACCGAAATCCAGAAAGATGAACGGTTCAAAATTGTGAAATTTGATAACGGTTCTCATATTGTACACCTCGACCTAAAGAATATTGACAAAAAACGTTTTTCAGATGCGCTGTCAAAAAGAAATATCCGCCTATCTGCACCCGACGAAACCGGCTTTAACTTGAAGGTGAACATTTCTATGAACCGAATGACCCAACAAGAAATTGCAGGAAGTTTTAAGGAGGCGATAAAGGAGGTAGGGTAAAATCAGAGAGTTGTGCTTGAGGGTACAAGAAGTTTTCGAGACGCCCTTAAATATGCTGCCCGTTTCCAGATTAGATTATGGTAAATCTTCAGCAGGGAAAACCATAAGCTGACTCAACGCTTCATTCTCACCCATAATAATATAGTTTCCACTTTGTGAACTTGCCATCGACGCAATCTGATATCCCCGCCAGTTAATCCCCTGTTCCAGTCCAGGGCTAACCATTTTGAACTCTGGATTACCCAAATCACGGAAGCCCTTTTGCGGATGATAACTAAAAAGGTGCGCATACCCGGGAAATGCCCCTGCCACACCATACAGCATTCCATTTTTTCCGGGTGTCATCGCCATAATACGGGGCATCATAATGGGCTTTCCCAGGTTTACAATGGTTTG
>CAMDKO010000072.1 GCA_945901155.1 Pedobacter schmidteae | reverse complement strand
ATATAAATTTTATATATAAGTTTTTTAAGCGCAGGCTCTATTTTATCTATTGGATCCTCATCCGGGCAGGCACTCCCATCTACTGACTTCATAAGATCCTTGTTCCCGTTGCCTCCACAACCTGTTGGCCCCTGATCGAACAAGCCATTCTCTACATAACAGTGTTGAAAGAAGATGGTTTCAGACCAATATACGCAACCTCCATTACATTGTCTGTAGGTAGTCACCTGCTTATAGGTTGTACAAACAAGGTCTTTAACATTAGCGCTTGCAAATTTCTTTTTTTCATTGGAGTTGGATGCTTTCCCGGGACTAATATATCCCACAACTTTACCATCATAATACCGATATCCATTGATAAATAGCCCATTTGTGGTATGATATAAAACATCCCCGCTAAAGTTCTTTTCCTTTTTTCTGAAGGTGTTATTCTTCAGTTTTTTTAGATCCCCCTGCAGGTAGGCTTCATCCCCAATGATGGTCATCAATACTCCTCGAACCTTGGAATCAGCTTGTATGAAAAGTAAGCTGGTTACATTGCCTGCTTTTGAAAAATCAAAGGCTTTAGCATCTATCTGATTTTGTGAGAAAGCTATATTTCCATTCTTAAGTGGAATTTCTGCAAGGGTACTGTCACCCCGAGTATAGTTTTTTGCTTCAGTCCATACAGGCTCCAACAGCAATTTTGGAACAGAACTAAGCGATTTGCTTGAATCAATGCTATTACTCAAGCCATGAATACTGATTTGATTAGCACTGAATCGTTTATTAAACCAGCTTTTGAATTCGACCGGAGTAGTTGACAGAATATCTGGAGATATTTCCTTTTGAATTTCATCCTTTTTGCATGAACTGAACAATAGAATAGTACAGATTGATATGTTTAGAAAAACAGTTAATTTATTCATGAGATGAGTTTTAGATTAAGGTTTACTTAAACTAAACTCGATGATAAATTTTCAGATACACGTGAAATTGAGTAAATGGCATCTATTTTTGAGTAAACGGTGGCTGGCGCACGCGTGTCGCGTGTGCCTTACCATTCACTCAGTACTCGCGCGTGCCTTCCTAAAAAACCGGATTATCCCTGATGGGCAGTTTAGCGAATTTGTTCACATCGATACTGGGGTAACCAAAATCATCAACTACTTTACCCTCAATTAAATAGCATCCTTTACCACGGAATGGGTATGCTGGAGTGCTTGCTGGGAAGTGTATGGTATCTAGGAAGTTACCGTCATTATCCAGGAAAGTTCCAAACCACATTTTTTTATTGTTCTTGGTACGAACCGGCTTTTCACAGACGTAATTGCCTACCGTACGGATGATCTGTCCGATATGCTTTTTAAGATCATCTGCCATCAGGTTACCGCGGTAGCTGGTTTTGAGCAGGTTGAACATGTCCATGCTAAGCGGATAGCCCAGCAGTTCCAGCTCATTGTAGGCATCTTCCAGCATAGAGGTTTGCAGTTCGGGGAGATAAAACTCTTTCGCTTCTGTGCAAAACAGTTCCGTATTTTGCTTTGGTACAGTCTTGCTGCCCAAGTAGTTATGAACTTCCCACAACAGCTCTTTTTTATTACTTCCGGTAAAGCGCAATGCGCCAACCCTGATCAGTATGATTGCCTGATCCAGATTGATGCCGGTACGTTTGATCAGATCGGCAAGATCCCGGTAGGAGCCATTGGTATTTCGCTCTGCGGGAATCAGCTCCATGAAATGGCTTTCTAGCCCTTGTATGCCTATAAAGCCCAACCATGCATCTTTACCCCTGATGCTGACCTTTGCCTCACTTTGATTTACACAGGGTAGGTGTACATTGGCACCCGCTTTCTTCAATTCATGAACGTACACCCAGCGCTGGTAAAAACCACCGTAATTATTGAGTACGGCCACCATAAATTCTAGCGGATAATAGGTTTTTAGGAAGAGGCTCTGATAGCTCTCTACGGCGAATGATGCGGAATGGGCTTTAGAAAAACTATACCCGGCAAAGGATGATACCTGTCGCCATACTTCTTTGGTAGTTTCTTCATCCCGGCCAATCTCTTTGGCGCGGTCAAAAAAGCGTTGTACCAAACGATCGAATTCCTTTTTAGACCGGTATTTTCCGCTCATACCCCGCCTGAGTACATCAGCATCGGTCAGATCCAGACCTGCATAGTGGTAACAAATCTTGATCACATCTTCCTGGTATACCATCACTCCGAAGGTCTCTTGCAGGTGCTCCTTCATTACCGGGTGTAGGTATTTTACATTTTCTGGATCATGAAAATTCTGAATATAGGTTTTCATCATGCCCGAAGAGGCAACACCGGGCCGGATGATTGAGCTGGCTGCAACCAGTGTGATATAGCTTTGGCAACCTAGCTTTTTCAGTAATTGCCGCATGGCCGGCGATTCAATGTAAAAACAGCCGATCGTATCTCCGGTTTTCAGCTGTGCATTGATCTTAGGATCCTTCATGAACGATTTCACTTGATGGATATCAGGCTTTTTTTGCTGGTTTTCAAGGATCAGATTGACGGCTTCCTTGATGTGTCCGATACCTCGCTGACTAAGAATATCAAACTTTTCGTACCCTATCGATTCGGCTTCATACATATCCCATTGTACTACGGGCATACCTTTGGGCGGCAGATCTAGTGCGGTATAATAGGTGATTGGCTCTTCCGAGATGAGCACCCCGCCTGCATGAATGGATCGCTGGTTGGGCATATCCTGCATCATATTCTGAATAGCCAGTATTTTATAGAAGGTAGGATTCTGGCGGTTCTCGCTGAACCGGGTTGGGTCGGTAAAACTATCTATTTCTTGCCGCGGCAGCCCCATTACTTTGCCAATCTCACGGATGATCGAACGATCTTTAAACGTACTCATCGTACCCAGTAAGGCTGTATGTTTACTCCCATATCGTTTAAAAATATAGTCTTGCACATCTTCCCGTTCATCCCAGCTATAATCGATGTCGAAATCTGGCGGACTACTTCGCTGCCGGTTCAGAAAACGTTCAAAATATAGGTCGAGTTCTATAGGATCTACATCAGTAATGCGCATGCAATACGAGACGATACTGTTTGCCCCCGAGCCCCTTCCAATATGGTAATAACCCCGAGCCATGGAATAGCGAATAATATCCCATGTGATTAAAAAATAGGCAGAAAAGTGCAGTTCATCAATTACTTGAAGCTCCTTTTTAACCCGTTTTAAAGCTTCTTTGTTGGAGCGGCCATAACGATATTCCATCCCCTCTATGGCGAGCTTTTCCAGAAGGTCTTTATCATCTTTGGCATAGCCTGTAAATGTTTTCCTATTCTTTGAACCCTTTTCAAACGTACTGCTACAAGCATTCATCAGCTTTTCAGTATTGCTGATAATGAAGGGGTAGGAACTGTAAAGTTCTTTTAGTTTTTCGGGGAGTATAAGTATCTCGTCCTCATGACATTGGTCATTTTCTTCGATTTTAGATAAGAGGGTATTCAGGTCTATCCCACGTAAATACTTGTGCAGCCGATATTCAAGTTTATTACTGATACTGACCGGCTGTAAGGCAACGATCTTTTCCTTTATTTTGGATAGAGGCTTTCCAAAAAGCTTACCCAGATCACGGTAGGGGACTCCCAAGTATTCATTTTCTTTTAGTGGCGCATGATTCGGTGAATAGGGATAAATAATGTAGGCATTCTGAAAATCCCAGGGCCTGTCGGGTAGCTTCATACTATTCAGATTGTAGAAGCTCAGAAAATCATTGAGTTCTTTCATGCCTTCCCTGTTGCGGGCTATCCCAATATAAAGGATCTTGCCATCTCTTCTGAATTCAATACCTGTAATGGCCTTAATGCCTTTATTATGGCATTCCCGGATAAATTCTACAGCCCCTGTCGAATTATTAATGTCGGTAAGAGCCATTTGTTCTATTCCCAATATTTTAGCCTGCTCCACCAGCTTTTCTATAGATAGCGTACCATAGCGTAAACTATATTGGGAATGAACATTCAGATACATGGCTTAAAGCTTTATATTAATGGTTGATGCTAGTTTCACGGCCTTATCCCCGAACCGATTCCGGATGCGATCCATGGCCTGATACAGTTTATACTGTTCTTCTGAGGCACTGTACAGATTGATTTGCTCATGCCCGCTCACCAGTTGTGAAAGTTTAACCCCAACCAAACGAAGTAGCATGCGCCGATTATACAACTTGTCAAACAGTTCTTTCGCTTTGCCAATCAGGAAGGAATCAAGTGTGGTATAGGGTATTTTAGTCTGTTGGGTATGGGTTTCGAAATTGGAATAACGGATGGTTATGGTGATACAGGCCGTCAGTTTTCTTTGGGCCCTGAGTTGAAAGCAAAGGTCGGTAACCATGGATGTGATCAGCTGTTTAATGGTATGCGTATCGATGCTGTCGGTTTCAAAGGTGCTTTGCGTACCGATCGATTTTTGCTCACGGTAGGGCAAGACCGGCGAATGGTCAATTCCATGAGCTTTCTGCCACAGGCTTGTTCCATTATTGCCAAGTACTTTGAACAATTGCTCCTGAGGGATTTGTGATAAAGTGTAAATAAAGCGAACCCCCATTTCGCTCAGCTTGATATAAGTTGCCTGACCCAGGCCTGGTATTTTTTTAATGGATAGGGGGTTTAAAAAAGGCTGCACCTGATCAAGAGGCACCTGCCGTTCTCCGTTAGGCTTACATTCATTGGTGGCTATTTTTGATACCGTTTTATTAACTGATAAACCAAAAGAAAGGGGTAGACCTGTTTCCTTCATCACCTGAAGCCTCAGCTCATGTGCAAATTTCATACAGCCATAAAAACGGTCCATGCCAGTCATGTCTATGTAGTGCTCATCAATAGACGCTTTTTCAAGTACCGGTACTTTTTCTTGCAGAATATCGGTGACGATGTGTGAGTATTTGCTGTACTCCTCCATATTGCCGCGGATAAAGATGGCATGCGGACAAAGCTGCCGGGCCATTCTGGAGGGCATGGCCGAATGAATGCCGAATTTCCGGGCTTCATAACTGCAGGATGCAACTACCCCACGATCGGAAGTGCCTCCGATAATCACCGGTTTTCCAAGCAGTGAAGAGTTTTTCAGAAGCTCTACGGATACAAAAAACGCATCCTGATCAATATGTATGATTTGTTTATCCATCAGCATAAATTTGTTTGCAGGGAAACAAATTTATGCTAAAATTTTTAGCAATTAAAATAATTTATGAATTCATTTATTTATCGATGCTGAGCTGGCTCAATCGATATTTTATAAGCAAATGGATTTTTCTCCAAATTGTATGATAAAAAACGAAATAAATTAGGAGCAAACAAAAAACTTGAGTATAATTGTCTACTAATTCCATAGACTTTATATTTATACGATCAGATGGTCATGAAGCTACAAGAAGGCGAAGCAGACGTACCGCGTAACATTTCTGAAATGTCTCAGGAAAGAAAGTGGAAAAGAATCGCTTACCTATCCTTATTTAGTTTGGCGATGCTTTTTATTGCCTATTCAGTTTACTCCTATGTCGGTTATACCTCTGTTGTAGAATTAAGTAAAGATCTCTCTAAGCAGATAGATGATAAATTTATGTGGATGCTGCTGGTTGGGTTTTGTGCGCAGATTGTTGACGGTGCTTTAGGTATGGGTTATGGCGTGGTTTCAACTACTCTTTTATTGTCTGGAGGATTAAACCCGGCAGTAATCTCGGGAAGTATTCATACCGCAGAAATGTTTTCAAGCGGAGCTTCCGGTTTCAGCCATTACCGTTTTGGAAATGTAAACATGAAATTATTCAAAACCCTTCTTATTCCGGGTGTTCTGGGTGCAATCATAGGGGCCATATTTCTGGGTTATGCAGGAGATAATTTCTCGCAATGGATTAGACCCGTTATTTCGGGATATACCCTGCTTCTTGGCGTCAGGATATTAACCAATGCCTTTAAAGAAAAAAGAAAAGCACAGAAAGTTAAGCATGCTGGCTGGCTGGCTGGTGCCGGAGGTTTTCTAGATTCATTTGGCGGAGGTGGCTGGGGTCCATTGGTTACCAGTACATTAATCTCTAAAGGCCGTACACCCAAATATGTGATTGGTTCAGTGAGTTTAACGGAGTTTTTCGTGACTATGGCCAGTGCACTTACATTCTTTATAATTCTGGGCGTTAGCCATTGGCAAACTGTTTTGGGTTTGATTGTTGGTGGTGTGGTTGCTGCACCAATTGCTGCCAGACTAGCCGGGAAATTGCCACTTAAAAAGATGTTTATCGGGGTTGGGGTATTAGTAATCCTTTCCAGTTTGAGAATCATCTGGAACTCTATTGAGAAGCTTGTTTAATAGTCATTATTTTTTTTCTTTTTGTACAGTTAAAATTGTTCATCGATTCCCAAAAAACTAATCTGAAATTTATCAATTACTCCAAACAGGTTTTTGTCTTCGATTTTACTTATTTTTAATGTTAAAATCAGATCGGTATGCTAAAGAACATCAAATTACTATTTATTGGGTTCATTGTTTGCCTGAGTAGTTTCAAACCAGGTAATAGTTTAAATCGAGGCATTATCAATGGTGCCTGGCAAACTCAAGAAGGCACTATTGAGCAGGTATTGTTATTATCTGACGGATATTTTATGCATACCATTTTTGATCAGGTAAATAAGGAGTTCATTCAGAGCAGAGGGGGAACCTATCAATTTTCAGGGAGTGATCTTATCGCTACTGTTGAATTTAATACGGTGGATAAGGATCAGATCTGGCAGAAGATCAACTATAGTTTTATAATCAAGAAGGATAAACTAAGTTCAGATCTTAGTGGTAAAAAAGCTGTCTGGAATTTGTTGGATAAGGTGCAGGGAAATCTCTCAGGTACCTGGCGTATGTCAGGAAGGATGCAGGATGGTAAGATTACTTATAGTCAGCCAAGAGCCCGAAAAACTCTGAAAGTGCTAACCGGCTCAAGGTTTCAATGGGCTGCTATCAATGCTGAAACGAAGGAGTTCTTTGGCACTGGTGGAGGCTCCTACACCTTTGAAAAAGGAAAATATACTGAGAAGATTGAATTTTTCTCTCGTGATAATAGTCGGGTTGGGGCTTCACTTTCTTTTGATGGGAAATTAGTGGACGGCAACTGGCATCATTCTGGGTTAAGCTCTACCGGAAATCCGATTTATGAGGTGTGGACTAAAGAAAATCAAAAATAGGCTTTCTTTTATATCATTTAAGTAAATGCCTAAACGTGCGATGAGCCCAGTGCTGGCGCAAGCGTTTCGCGTGTGCTTTTCCAAAAATAGCTACATAGAAATGTATTTATGTCAGTTTCACAAAGGTCCCTCAGCTGCTGAAGGGCAGCTTTCGGGATGACATTAGATTTTAGATTGAAAATTATTTTTTGAAAGACTGTGTCCGTGTTATCCCTCCCTACCGGCAGGCAATGCCGCGCAAGACGGTTATAAAAGTGAAGCCCAAATATTTTATATCCGACACGCTAGCACAGACCTTTAATATCCGTTGTTCCGCATTGACTGGTGCGGCAATTACTGTCCTAGCCTTCGCAGAACCTTTCATAGCAGCAGGCGCAGCGGTGGCATTTTTGGTACTTTTTTGCTACAGAAAAAGGACTAAGCCCCCGCGGCTATGAGCGGAGTGAAATTATAATATGCTTGGTAACACCAAGCAATAAAAAATTTATTTTTGCCTGTTGCAAAGCGTCATTACGAGAGTCTTTTTTTTCAGTGCTGGCGCATGCGTGTCGCGTGTGCTTTTCCAAAAATAGCTACATAGAATGTATTTATGTCAGTTTTACAAAGGTCCCTCACCTGCAAAAGGGCAGCTTTCGGGATGACATCGATTTTAGATTGAAATTTATTTTTTTTGACGCTATGCACCTGTCATCCTGAACAAAGTAAAGGAACTTAGTAGTATCCCTAAACAAATCTTTTTATCCATGTTCAGAATTGCTTCGTTCTAATTATTTAGGCTCCACCGGATGGCCCTTAGCGATCCAGTTTTGTTTTAAATTAGTTGGCAAGTTCAGTAGTTTACCATTACTAAAGCCCATTGCTTTCATAAGGTTAAATGCAGGGCGAATATTTGGGCATTTTTCAAACGGGCAGCAACCACAATACACCACTACCTGAGTATTTTTTGGCAGGTTAGATAGTGCAATTTTGAATTTCTCAAGGTTTGCTTTTTCACTTGCACCACCCATGTTTTTTGCTCCCTTTATATCATCTACAACTCCGATATTATAAATTTGAGATTGTTTAGCCTTAGGGTTAGCAATGATAGCAGCTAAGTCTGATGGTTCGATCAAGTCTTTTTGCGCCCAGGTATCTCTTTTATCAAGTGATTGTTTTGTGTTTATACTTGTTTGGGCATTACAGATTGTAGTTATGCTAACACTTAATAGAATTATAAGTAGGATTTTTTTCATCTTTTTAATTGTTTTATGTCAAAAATAATCAAATTTTATTGAAGCACCTTAGCGCTATCTCAAATCAGCGGCTTAGCGATGCTTATGAGGATTCTATAAACTACAATCCTGAATTATCAGTATCATTGAATTTAGGATCATCTGATTATTTCTGCTCCATTTTTTAAAATAAACAATGAAAGTTCATCTATTGGATGTTTTAGAATTTTGCCAACTTTAATTCCCTGTTCCTGACATAGCTGTTTTAATATCTCAGAAAAATGAAAGGCTATAGAACCTATAAAATGGCAGTTATGCTTAGTATAATCTGGATACGATTTAATATTGGTTTCAATGAATTCAGTAAATCCTTTTTTTATTAGTGCATTGATATAAGGGTGATCTACATGTTCATTCATAAACGGTGAAAAAGACGCCAGATAGAAATTAGGGGAGGGGTCTTGATAAATGCGTTTGATAATCATCTCCTTATCAATAGCGTATTTAGTATAAAACTCTTCGGCAAGTTCAGCAGGCATTGTTCCATACAAATATCCGGTAATCAATTGCCTTCCAAAATAAGTTCCTGAACCCTCGTCGCCTAAAATATAGCCAAGGCCGTGTTTACTTTCATGGATCCTCTTTCCATCAAAATATGAAATGTTCGAACCCGTTCCTAATATGCAGCAAATTCCATCAGATGTTCCTGTTGTAGCATAAATGCAGGCTATGATATCTATGTCAACACTAATAAAAGCATTTTTAAATATTTTGGATAAGGCGTTTGATATAAGTTCGCGGCGATCCGGACTAGAACAGCCTGCTCCAAAAAAATAAATTTCCTTTACCTGATCCGTATAGGGTTGTATTTCAGGTGTGTTTTGAAAGATCCTGATGATCTCCTTTTCAGACAGGAAAAATGGATTTATCCCATTTGTTCTGAAAGAAATATTCTGATGTTCTGATACCGTTAAAATCCAGTCGGCTTTACTCGAGCCGCTATCTGCAACTAATAACATAGATAATTATATTTTTCTGGAGTATTTGATGTTATTGAAGGTTTAACTTGCCCGAAAGTTGCATCAGCGCAATTTCTGCTAATTTTGCCTCAAATTGAGAATTTGTAAATCTAGCATTAGCATCAATATAATTGCGTTGTGCTTCTCTGAATTCAAGTGGCGCAACACTGCCAAGCCTAAATTTTTCAAGAGTAATATCCATATTTTGCTTAGCTACCTCCAAATTTTCTTGTTCTAATTTTACCAGTTCCAGATTTGTTTGATAGGTTTGATATAATGAAGTAATTTGTGAAGTAATATTTTGAGTTATTTTGTCAAATTGAAGTTTGCTGTTCTCTATCTGTAAAAATGCGTTTTTTTCATTTTTCTTTTGCAGGTATCCATTAAAGATATTTATTGAGGCAGTTAATCCATAATTAAATCCTCTACCGTTTGAAGTTCGTGCAAATCCGAGCTCTGAGTTTGCCTTGTTGATATTATAACCTGAGTTGATATTTATATTGGGGTACCTGTTCGCCTTGACTTCTTTTAGATTAATTTCTGAAATTCGACGATTGATTAATGCCGTTTGCAGGGTTGGATTTAATTGGGATGCAGAAGCTTGCAATTCATTCAATAGCAGAATGTTGCCAATAATTATTGTGTCAGACACGATGAATTCAGTTGATATTTCTCTAGCTAGTAATTCATTCAGTCTGATTTTTGTACTTCGATATACATCAATCTGACGGAGCAGGTTGGTTGTATCTGTGTTAAGATCCACCGATGCTGCAAGTACTTCTAGTTTAGCAGCTTTTCCGATCTTGAACCTGCTATTTGAATTTTTAAGCCTCAATCTTGAAATATCCAGTGCTCCAGTTAATGCGTTAATTAGCTTTTGTTGTGACACCAGGTCATAATAGTTTTTGATTACGTCGGCAAGCGTATTTTGAATAGTGAGCTTCAAACTTGCCTCACCTAATTGTTCCAGTTCTTTGAGCCTTTCGTACCGAGCAAACATTTCAAAACCATCAAATACCTGCCAGTTGACTACGGGACCATAAACAAGATTTGAGTTTTTGGCACCGTTTCTTTCCTGTTGTTGGCCACTTGAAAGTGTTTGTTTAGTATTTGAAACGGTATTGTTTGTACTAAAATTTCCTGTAACCACAGGAAGCATTCCTGCATTGGCACGGCTTACGTTATTTTTTGCTTGCTCAACGTCATTCTTGTTTAGCTTAATATCAAAATTATTTTCAAGAGCCAGCTGCACAGCTTGTTCTAGACTTAACTTTTCCTGTGCCTGTAAATTTCCTGCCAGTAATAGAATTAAGAATAGATATCGTGTAAAAATTTGTTTGTTCATATACATTTTAACATGCGTTTTTCCGTTTGTTTCGGTAGTGATCCCTTAAACTTTAAGTAAATCCTTCTCATCGTGATGTGGAATTTTAATTCCGGTCATTTCTGGCATTTCTTTATGCTTTCTTGACCACATGGAATAGATAGCCGGGATAACATAGAGTGTTAAGATCAAAGAGAATAAAGTTCCACCTATAATTACAATCCCCATACTCATCCGGCTTTTTGCTGCCGCACCCAATGCCATAGCAATAGGCAAGGCGCCTAGGGCAATTGCAAGACTGGTCATCAGGATTGGTCTTAATCGGGCTACAGAGGCCTCCACAATTGCTTCCGCAATCGGCTTACCCTGTTCTTTCAATTGATTCGCGAATTCTACGATTAGAATTCCATTTTTCGTTACCAGCCCAATGAGCATGATCGTTCCTATCTGACTGAATATATTCCAAGTTTGTCCAAAAATCCAAAGGGATAAAAATGCTCCTGCAACGGCCATTGGAACGGTTAGAATGATGATAAATGGGTCGATAAAACTTTCAAATTGTGCAGCTAATATCAAATAAACCAGAAGAAGAGCTAGTCCAAATGCGAAAAGTGTATTGGAAGAACTTTCCCGGAAATCCCTTGATTCACCACCAAGATCGGTAGTAAATGTATCATCGAGTACTTTTGCAGCTACTTTATCCATCGCATCAATCCCATCACCGATACTTTTTCCTGGTGCCAGTCCCGCAGATACTGAAGCCGACATAAATCGGTTATTATGGTATAACTGAGGAGGAGTGCTTGTTTCCTGAACGGCTACCAGATTGTCAAGCTGTATAAGTTCACCTTTATTATTTCTTACAAAGATCGAAGTTAGGTCTAGTGGGTCATTTCGGTCTATACGGTCATACTGCCCAATTACCTGGTATTGTCGCCCATTCATTTGAAAATAGGCAAATCGCTGTCCGCTGAGTGCAAATTGCAG
>CAMDKO010000071.1 GCA_945901155.1 Pedobacter schmidteae | reverse complement strand
AAAGATTATAAGATTTTTGTTCCAAAAGACCTTACAGGTAAAGAGGTTATTCTGGATGGCTTTGCTTACACGGATACAACTTCAATTGAAACGCTTAGGCATTATGCAAAAGATGGAGGAAAGTCTGAAGCTGAAATCGCTGCAATCACCACTCCAAAAGAGAATTTGGCTTATGAAGCAAAAGGTGTGGTAGTAATGAATTGATATTTAGGAATAATATAAAAAGGGAGTTTTTATTTATTTTATATCTTTTTTTTATGGCGTGGTACATATCATTAACAAACCTTTACTACCTCCATATTCAATAATTGACCAAGTTTTTCAATTTTTGAACTGATATGCCCAATACCTACGGCACAATGATGCGCAGGTCCATGGCTATTCCATTGGTTTACAAAGTTTCTAGCCCCAATTGGGAATTTATATCGGCTATTGGTATTTCCGATCTGCAGTACAGGGCCAGCCACAGATTCTCCTTCTGCAAGGAGTAACATGAGCCCGCCACCTCTTTTTTCTGCTACTGAAAGCAGAGTTACCGGACCATTTTTCACCATCATTTCTACTGAAATACCCTTGCCAACTTTGCCATGATATACTTGCAGAGGGCGCACTTTGGTTTTCCCTTCTGATATCGCAATATGCCCGGGCCCATCATGCCCCATTAATACAACGTCTTCATTAAAGTCCATGGCATAGTATTCGGTAAAGGATCCACCTGCACCAAAAGAGTCCATAATTTTCATGGCCTGCACGTTTTTTATTTCATATTCGCCTGCAACAGGTATTCCATTTGCTGTTAGCAATGAGTTACCTAAAATTATAGAAGCGATGGCTTCTTCGTTTTCAATATTTCCGGTGCCTTTATAATAATAGGCCATTGATCCAAGCTGGTGTTTTGCTACCAATTTATCCAGTGCAACAGAGGTGATAGCGGCTTTCTCCATCTCGTCTTTTGGGCAATCCGATTGCACATCAAAAATCTCATTGAAAAGCTTTAATCGATTTTCCATTTCCAGCTTACTAACTTCCTTTCTGAGGCTTGCAAGCTCTTCAACCTCAATCAATTCAATATGCCCTCCAAAATATGCGTATTGCTGAGTTAGGTCAGTATAAATATCAAGCATTCCGCTATAATAATGACCCATGCATCCCATACGGTTGTAAGCCATGATATGGGCTACTTTGGCGGCTTCAACCCACTCAGAAACTTCATTCCAGCATTCTTCATCTTCATTTAGCATTCCGGTTATCTGATGAAATTTAATGCCAACACGATTAAAAACATTGGCAATTTCCGGAACAGAACAAGGTGAACAATACGAAAGCCATTCACCTGTCATTTTGGTGCGGTCAGACATTGAGTTGAATGCGGTATAATTAATAGCCGCTTCGGGAGAAAGATTTAATATGATAACCGGCACCTTTGCCCTTTGTACTACGGGGAGTACTGTTGACGATAATGCATACGTTGTGACATATAAAAAGATCAGATCAACATCTTCTGATTTAAATATTTTCCCTGCCTGAAATGCTTTATCAGTAGTGTCTACTAAACCAGCATTTACAATTTCGGGATGAATTTGAGATAGTTTTTGTTCAACGGTACTTAGATAGCCTTCTAGACGCTCCTTTAATCCGGGAAATTGTGGCCAGTAGGTATCTAGACCGATGCCGAACAGACCAATTTTCATCCCTGACTTGTATGCCGCATCATCCTTATTCAGTTTATTCATGAATGCTTTATTAATTGTTTAATAAAGATGCATCAGAAAAATTCAATTTCGAAGTTTTATTGTGTCAATTCGGTTTTAGGCCTTTTTTTTCAAGACAAAAGACACAAAATATTGACATGAAAATTATTGTAAAATAATTTTATGTTTTTTGTGCTTGGTGTTACCGCTGCGCCTGCTGCTATGAAAGATTCTGCGATGGCTAGGTCTGTAATTGCCGCACACTCCCGATAGCTATCGGGACAATGCGGAACAACGCTTATTAAAGGTCTGTGTCCGTAGGACTCCTTTGGAGCAAGCGTGGCGGATAAAAAATAATTTTGATTCACCGTCTTGCGAGGTATGAATAGTATAAAGAATTTCATTAATTGCTTTAAGAGAATTTTAAATCTTCAACTCTCCCATAAAAAAGGCCTGCAGATTAATTCCGCAGACCTTTTTTTATTTAATCTTTCCGCTTTAGGCTTTCCCCTTTCAGCTTTAGGCTTTCAGCTTTCAGCTTTCACCTTTCCGCTTTAGGCTTTCCCCTTTCCCCTTTCCCCTTACTTAGAAAGGTACATCGACTTCTCCTTGTATAAATGTCTGAAATAAGGATCTTCGAGATCTTTAATGAAGCGTATAGCTTCACCTGTTGATTTCATTTCAGGGCCTAATTCCTTTTTTACTTCAGGGAACTTATCGAAAGAGAATACTGGTTCCTTAATTGCATACCCTTTCAATTTGCGAACAATGGTAAAGTCTTTCAGTTTATGAGTACCCAGCATGATTTTTGCCGCAATATTGATGTATGGAACATCGTATGCTTTTGCAATGAATGGAACAGTTCGTGAAGCTCTTGGGTTTGCCTCGATCA
Source organism: Pedobacter schmidteae (assembly GCA_945901155.1). Taxonomy (GTDB): domain Bacteria; phylum Bacteroidota; class Bacteroidia; order Sphingobacteriales; family Sphingobacteriaceae; genus Daejeonella; species Daejeonella schmidteae_B. Next base: position 9,235 of record CAMDKO010000071.1, on the reverse strand, counting down.
CGTATACTTTTTCATCTTTAATTGCGAACTGAATATTTAATAAACCACGAACATTAAGAGCCTTTGCAATTCGCTTGCTGTACTCTTCCATTAATTCAATAACTTTTGGAGATAAACTGAATGGAGGTAAAACTGCATAGGAGTCGCCAGAATGAATACCAGCAGGCTCAATATGTTCCATTAAACCAATGATATGAAAATCATCACCGTCTGATATGGAATCTGATTCAGCCTCTTCGGCTCTGTCAAGAAAATGATCGATCAGAACACGATTCCCGGGAAGGTTTCTTAACAATGTAACCACTGCTTTTTCAAGGTCTTCATCATTAATCACGATGCTCATTCCTTGACCTCCCAATACATAACTAGGACGAACAAGTACTGGGTATCCAACTTTATGAGCTACTTCCAATGCTTCTTCTGCACTTTCTGCTACTCCATATAAAGGATAAGGAATATTCATTTCCTTCAATAAATCAGAGAATCGTCCGCGGTCTTCAGCGATATCCATGCTATCGAATGACGATCCAATAATTTTGATGCCTTTTTCATGAAGTTTCTCAGCCATTTTAAGTGCTGTTTGTCCGCCAAGCTGAACAATTACTCCTTCAGGTTTTTCAAGTTCAATGATTTCACGTACATGCTCCCAGAATATGGGCTCAAAATATAGCTTATCAGCCATATTAAAGTCGGTTGATACCGTTTCAGGATTGCAATTAATCATAATTGCCTCAAATCCGGCTTCTTTTGCTGCCAGTAATCCATGAACACATGAATAATCAAATTCGATTCCTTGACCAATTCGGTTCGGACCGGATCCTAAGACAATAATTTTCTTTTTATCGCTTACAATAGATTCATTTTCATCTTCAAAAGTTGAGTAGAAATAAGGTGTCTGAGCAGGGAATTCAGCGGCACAAGTGTCCACCATTTTATATACTCTGTGTATACCTAGTTCCTTACGGCGATCATAAACCTCATCTTCTGTTACATTTCCAAGAAGCCAGGCTATTTGTGTATCGGCATATCCTTTTTGCTTCAATGTGATGAAGAAATCTGTCGGTATGTTTTTTAAGGAATAGCGCTTCAGTTCGGTCTCCATATTAACCAGTTCCATGATCTGATTCAGGAACCATTTGTCGATATGAGTTATCTTACGGATAGACTCTAGCGGAACCCCCAGGCTCATTGCATCTTTGACATGGAAAAGGCGATCCCAACTTGGATGTTCCAGGCTATGCATAATCTCTTCCAGGTTGCGGCTTTGTCGGCCGTCTGCACCTAGTCCAAGTCGATTGGTCTCTAAACTCTGACAAGCTTTTTGCAAGGCTTCGATAAAGGTGCGGCCTATAGCCATCACCTCACCAACCGATTTCATTTGCAAGCCCAGTTCTGTATTGGCACCTTTAAATTTATCAAAGTTCCAACGAGGTATTTTAACAATCACATAATCTAATGCTGGCTCAAAATATGCTGAAGTAGTTTTAGTGATTTGATTTTCAATTTCGTCTAGATTATAACCGATAGCTAATTTGGCCGCAATTTTTGCAATTGGATATCCAGTTGCTTTTGATGCTAATGCAGATGATCGAGATACTCTAGGGTTGATTTCAATTGCGATAATATCCTCAGTAGCGGGGTCAACTGAAAATTGCACATTACAACCCCCAGCAAAATTACCAATTGACCGCATCATATGAATTGCTTGATTACGCATTTCTTGATAGCAACGGTCACTCAATGTCATGGTTGGGGCAACAGTAATAGAATCTCCAGTATGGATACCCATTGGGTCGAAATTTTCTATAGCGCAGATGATAATTACATTGTCATTTCCATCTCTAAGAAGCTCAAGCTCATATTCTTTCCAACCTATAACTGCTTTCTCAACTAATACTTCATGGGTAGGTGAGGCCTGTAAACCGCGACTTAAAGCCTGATCAAAGTCCTCTTTTTTATGAACAAAGCCTCCCCCAGAACCTCCAAGGGTGTATGATGGACGTATAACTAAAGGATATCCAATTTCTTGAGCAGCCTCCTTACCTTCAAGAAAGGAATTGGCAATTTTAGATTTTGCCACTCCCACTCCAATCTCAACCATCAATTTCCGGAACTCTTCACGGTTCTCAGTCTTTTCAACCGCCGCCATATCAACACCCACAATCCTGACGTTATGATCAGCCCAGATACCTCTTTCTTCAGCCTCTTTACAAAGGTTTAGAGCGGTTTGTCCGCCCATGGTAGGCAGCACAGCATCTATTTTCTGTTCTTTTAAAATTTGTTCTATGCTTTCGCAGGTTAATGGGAGCAGATAAACATGATCAGCAATAACCTTATCTGTCATAATTGTGGCAGGGTTAGAATTGATAATGGAAACCTTAATTCCTTCGTCTTTGAGCGATAGTGCGGCTTGTGATCCTGCATAATCAAATTCGCAGGCCTGGCCGATAATAATGGGTCCCGAACCGATAATCAGGACTGAACGGATGGAAGTATCTAATGGCATTTTCTTCTAAGAGTCTAATTTTGACTGTACAAATGCGAGATTACAATGCTTGAAGAACAAAAATCCCGATTGCTTCATCGGGATGTAAAGTTATATTTTTTTATGCTAATGAAGCTTGTTTTTTTAAAAATCATGGATGAAAAACAAGAATTTCTTTCGAATTTCGCTTTTGAATTTATTGTAATTGTTCATTGCTAAAAATATAATGACTTTATTTTTCTTTTGGTCCTTTGTTAGCTTAATGAAATGTATGAATTCACAACATTAATTATTATCCTTGAGTGGATACCGATTTAAAACAAATAGTATTATGAAAAGATCAATTTTAGCCTTAATTGTTTTAGGAACAATCATTACCGGCTGCTCTACAGTGCAATCTATTATACGTTCAACCTTTCCTTATACAGCCATATTGTTAGTTCCTACTACTTCTAAGATAAATACAGAACAATCTGCTACAAGTAAGGCGAGTAGTTTCGACCAAATTTTTACTGGTCAGGCTTCCAATACACAATCCATCAGTGATGTGCGTGTAGCCTCTGTTAAGATTGATGCTACTTCACCTTCTGGTCAGAGTCTTGGAGTATTTAAATCAGTCAAAATTTATATTTCACGCGGCGACAGTAGTAAAGAATTACTGATAGCTACAAGAAATGATATTGCAATAACAGTTGGAAGCAGTATCATGCTTGATGCTGATTCCTCTCTATTAGTGGACAACTATATTAAAGGATCAACCGTTCGTATTCGGATTGAATATGTACTTAAAGGTGCCATTACATCCGATATAAACTTGAAGGCAAGTCTTGGATTAAACGTAGCACCAAATACAGCAAAATAATCTTAGTTTTACCCTATTAAAAAGCCTGTTTGGGTAACATTTAACGAATGATTTTTATTCTTGCTGTAACAGACTGGCTAAAAAGTCAAAGTCTTCTGGAAATATCTGGTGTAATAAGCGGGATATTGTGTGTTTATCTTGCTGCTAGGAATAATATTTGGAATTGGCCCCTTGCCATCATCAGTGTATTAATTTATACCTTCATCTTTTTTGAAGAAAAACTATACGCTGATGCGGGATTGCAGATATATTTTTTGTTCACCAATATTTATGGCTGGTATTTTTGGACTAAGAAATCGACTGAATACAACAAGACTCCAGTTAGTTTTGCTTCAAAAAAACTTATCTTTTTATCAATCTTAAGTATATTTCTATTTACATTTTTACTCGGCACCTTCCTATTCAAAAGTACAGATGCGGCATTTCCTTATATTGATAGTTTTTGTACAGCCTGCAGCCTTGTTGCACAATTGTGTCTTGCCCGAAAAATCATTGAAAACTGGCTGATCTGGATATTTGTGGATATTATTTATATTGGTGTGTATATGATTAAAGAGCTTCATCTAACAGCAGGAATGTATGCCATATATGTCCTGATAGCTATAATGGGCTATATTAATTGGAAAAAAGAGTATAAGCAATCTAAAATGGCGCTAACTATTAAAGCTTAATAAATAGGATGGATTTAAGGAGGCTAGTATGGAATTGAATCTGATCAAGATTGCAATTGTTGGACCAGAATCAACTGGAAAATCGACCATTTCAGAACAATTGGCAGATCACTATCAAACAGTTTGGGTACCAGAATATGCCCGCAGCTATTGCGAAAAATTGACAGCCCCATGTACCTGGCAAGATGAGATCAATATGTTCAGAGGGCAGCTGGAATTAGAACAGCAAATGGCTATCAATGCTAGGCGAATCCTGATTTGTGATACTACTTTTATTACCGTCAAGATCTGGAGTGATCATATGTTTGGCAGTGCTCCTCAAGAAGTTCTGGATAAGCTCCCTCATCACCCTTACGATCTTTATTTACTCATGAACATTGATCTTCCATGGGAAGAAGACCCATTACGCGATTTTCCTGACAAGCGCGAATATTTCATGGAAGTTTGGCATACCGAATTAAAGGCATTGAATGCAAATTATTTTCTGATCTCAGGATCTAATAATGACAGACTGCAAAATGCAATTCAATGTATTGACTCATTTATGATCGATAAATAAGTGGCTTAGTTCTTTATTTACTATCCAATTGATTTGCTTGGGATCAATCTTTCAATTACTAAACCTTTCTAAATTAATTCATTGTTTGCTTGGGTTTTTGTTTTTATTCCTAATCGTTTTTAACTTAATTTTATAGAAATTTTAAATTATGGAATGGTTCACTAACCCTGAAATCTGGATATCATTAATCACATTAACTTTATTGGAAATAGTTCTTGGAATAGATAACATCATATTTATTTCAATTATGGCTTCTAAACTGCCAGCCAACAAGCAGAAAAAGGCTCGTCAGCTAGGTTTAGCATTAGCCATGATTACACGGGTGCTATTGCTATTATCTTTATCATGGATCATGACTTTGACCAGTCCGCTGTTCAATATGGGCGATTGGATTGCTTTAACCGACTCAGAATTAGTAAAACAGTTTGCCATTTCAGGTAGAGATTTAATCTTGATCATTGGAGGGTTATTCCTTATTTATAAAAGCACTAGTGAGATTCATGATAAACTTGAAGGTGCCGATCATCAGGCTGAAACAAAGGCAGTGATCACTTTTACAGGGGTTATTGTGCAGATCTTGCTTCTTGACATCGTTTTTTCGCTTGATTCTGTGATTACTGCTGTGGGTATGGCAGATCATATTGAAGTGATGATCGCTGCTGTGATCATTGCAGTACTAGTGATGATGTTATCTGCAGGTGGAATTAGTGATTTTGTAAATAATCATCCAACAGTTAAAATGCTAGCCCTGTCATTCCTTTTACTGATTGGCGTTTCACTATTAGCCGAAGGTTTTGATCAACATATTCCAAAAGGTTATATCTATTTTGCTATGGCCTTCTCTGTGTTGGTTGAAATGTTGAACCTGAAAATGAATAAAGGTAAAAAGCCTGTTCAGTTACGTAATTTGGCTGAAGAACCCGAAGAAAAGTAGGCCGGAAATTACATAACGCGGCAAAGTAGCCCCTTAAGATATTCTCCCTCAGGGAACGATGATCTTACCGGATGATCTGCTGGCTGCGAAAATTGTTGAATAAATTGTACTTCCTTTCCTGCATCCAAAGCTGCCCATGCAATAATCTGTTTGAACATGCTGATATCAACTGCTCCTGAACAAGAGTACGTTGCCAGAAGTCCGCCTTCATCAAGTAAAAGCATGGCCATTCTGTTCAGGTCTTTATATGCTCTTGATGCTTTTGTTAAAGCCGAACGTGATGGTGCATATTTTGGGGGATCTAGGATGATGACATCAAATTTTTCATTTACTTCTCTGAATGCTCTAAGCTGCTTATTTACATCTGATTGTATGAGGCGATGAGGAATATTGTTAAAATTATTGAGCTCCATATTTCGCTTTAAGGTATCCAAAGCCAGAGCAGAACTGTCAACGCTTATTACCTCTTTTGCTCCTTTAGCCATTGCATTCAAACTAAATCCACCTGAGTAAGAAAAGCAATCCAACACTTTTTTACCTTTTACATGATCCGCAACCCATTTTCGGTTATCGCGCTGGTCACAGTAAAATCCTGATTTTTGGCCCTCTGCAATATTTACCTGATAAAAAATACCATTCTCTTTCACGCCAACAAATTCGGGAGGTTCAGTGCCAAGCAAAATTCCTCCTGAAGAGGCTTCCATTCCTTCATGAGCGCGTGCTGAGGCATCACTCCTGTCAAAAATCCCTTTCGGACTTAACAATTGCTGTAATTCATCAAGGATAATATGTTTGATATTTTCTATGCCGGATGTCAAGATCTGAACAGAAAGAAAGTCTGCATAACGGTCAACGATCAATCCCGGAAGGAAATCAGCTTCGCTAAAAATTAGTCGATACGTATTGGTATCTTCTGTATTCAGTTCATCTCTGTGTTTTACTGCAATTTTGATCTTCCTTCTCCACCAGCTTTCATTGATCTCTGTTTCCAGGTTCCATTCAAGAAGACGCACTGCCACTCTAGATTTGCTATTGAAAAAACCATAAGCAAGGAAATCATTATTACTGTCTGTGATCCTAATAATATCGCCATTCTCAGGTTTCCCTTTAATCTGATCTATTGCTCCAGAAAACACCCATGGGTGTAATTGTCTGACCGCTTTTTCTTTCCCTTTTTTTAATTTTACAGAATGCATAGCTCAAATTTACAATTTATGTTCCAATCATTGGATTCATCCTGACCATGCCTTTGCATAAATTCACAATTGATGCTTAACTTTGAGCATGGAAGAAATAAGCTGGTCGGATTTTGAAAAGGTATCCCTAAAGGTGGGTACTGTTCTTGATGTTCTTGATTTCCCAGAAGCCCGGAAGCCAGCATTCAAGCTTAAAGTTGACTTTGGTGAATATGGAATTAAATGGAGTAGTGCGCAAATCACAAAACACTACACAAAGGACGATTTAATTGGTAGGCAGGTTGTAGGTGTATTGAATTTTCCAAAGAAACAAATCGCTAACTTCATTTCAGAATTCCTGGTCACGGGTTTTTCAGATCAGGATGGCCATATTGTTCTTACCGCAGTTGAGCGACAGGTTCCAAATGGTTCATCATTAATTTAATTGTATGAAATATATCAGTTTTACAGATGAGCCAGCCATTAATCCGGATCACTTTTTTATGAAAGAGGCTCTCAAGGAAGCACAGAAGGCGCTTGCTCTGGATGAAGTTCCTATTGGGGCTGTGATTGTTCATGGAGGCAGAATAATTGGACGGGGACACAATCTTACCGAGCAGTTGAATGATGTTACCGCTCATGCAGAAATGCAGGCTTTTACGGCAGCAGCCAATTATACTGGTGGTAAATATTTAAAAGATTGCACGCTTTACGTAACTATTGAACCCTGTGTGATGTGCGCTGGCGCATCCTATTGGACTCAGATAAGTCGTATAGTTTATGGTGCAAGAGATGAAAAAAGAGGTTTTTCACAAGTCTCTGACCGAATCATTCATCCTAAGACCGAGGTGCTTAGCGATGTCAGATCTGAAGAAGCTGCTAGTTTGATGAAAGACTTTTTTATTTCCAAACGCAATAAACTTTGACATCAAATTGAATAATTTGTAATATTTCAATCTTATATTTGTTATACAAAATAGTATAAACCCTAATTATAAAAAGATGGCTTTTGAACTACCCGCGTTAGCTTACGCAACAGACGCATTAGAACCGCATATCGATAAAACAACAATGGAAATTCACCATGGCAAACATCACCAGGCCTATGTGGATAATCTGAATAAGGCATTGGCTGGAACTGATGGTGCAAACCAGAAGATTGAAGATATCATTAAGAATATTTCAAAGTACCCAATGCCAGTTAGAAATAACGGTGGGGGGCATTTTAATCATACCCTTTATTGGTCTATCATGTCTCCAAACGGTGGCGGAACCCCGAGCGGTGATCTAGCTAAAGCAATTGATGCTGCTTTTGGATCATTTGATGAATTCAAAAAGAAGTTTGCTGAAGCGGGTATGACTCGTTTTGGATCGGGATGGTCATGGCTTTCAGTTGCTACTGACGGAAAACTACAGGTAAGTTCAACTCCAAATCAGGATAGCCCTGTGATGGATATCGCTGAAGTAAAAGGTACTCCAATTTTAGGAATGGATGTTTGGGAGCATGCTTACTACCTTAAATATCAAAACAGACGTGCTGATTATGTTGCTGCATTTATGAATGTGGTAAACTGGAATGCAGTATCTGAAAGATTCGCGAAAGCAAAATAATTTCAAAAAATAAAACGTTATTAAAAAAGTGATGTATTTATAAATACATCACTTTTTTGTTTTTAAAATGATAAGAAGGAATAAATTCAGGAAAATATTCCCAAAATTTCTTTCTTTTTTTTGTTTCTCATCCGCTTAGGAATAGCGTCAAGAATTTCCTTTTCCAGAGCCAATATCAATTTTCTTTTTAGATAATTGCGATGCGTTACAATGCTGATTTCGCGGGTAGGCTCAGGCGACTTAAAATAACGTACCCTGTCTAGTTGCTTCACAGAAAAATCACTTATGGATAGTTCAGGCAATAAGGTAATTCCATTATTCATTTCTACCATTCGCTTAAGCGTTTCTACGCTATCTGTATTGTATTCAAATGGCTTAAGATCATCTGATTTTTTACGCTTGCATATATTAAGTATCTGATTACGCATGCAATGGCCCTCATTGAGTAACCATAAATCATCCAGGTTAATATCAGAAGCCTGCAGATTCTTTTTATTAATCAGCGGACTTGATTTTGAGAGATAGGCAACAAATGACTCGTAGAATAAAGGGCTTTCCTGCAAACTCTTATCCTCTAGGGGCGTAGACAAAATACCGCAGTCTAATAATCCGTTTTTCAATTCATGAATGATTTGATCGGTCATGTATTCCCATATTACCAGCTGTACATCGGGGTACTTTACCATAAACGCAGAAATTACCTTGGGCATCAGGTAAGGTGCCATAGTTGGGATAATTCCAATTCGAAGCTCGCCAGATACAATACTTTTTTGATTACTGATTAGCTCCTTTAATTTATAGCTCTCCTTTAAAATGTTTCGGGATTGTTCTAGGATTTCTATTCCGATCTCAGTGGGTGTGATTGGTTGTTTACTCCTGTCAAAAAGCTTAACTCCAAGTTCATCTTCCAGTTTCTGAACTTGCATACTCATAGTGGG
>CAMDKO010000070.1 GCA_945901155.1 Pedobacter schmidteae | reverse complement strand
AACAATATACCTGGACCCGGTTATGATGTTGTTCAACCTATTTGGGATTCGTCATTCGAGGGATTCAGGGTTACCGCAGCTTATCCTTATGGCAGTAAAAAAATAGAATCCAGTATTAAACAAATTCCAACCTATGTTGAGAAAATGAAGGAAAATGGCGTCGAGCTGGTAGACTCCATTCAGGCTTTGCTATCCAGGGTTGATGCAGTTATGCTAATGACTTTTGATGGACATCCGCGCGTCGAACAGGCCATGGAGGTGATAAAAGCTGGCAAACCACTCTTTATCAATAAACCTTTCGCAGCCTCCCTAAAGGATGTTATTAAAATTATGGATACTGCAAAAAAATATAATTGCCCCATTTTTTCTTCTTCACCAACACGGTATTTAAAAGGTGCTCAGGCTGCCCGAAATGGCTCAATCGGTGATATTATAGGGGCAGACTCTTACAGCGGCTGTCCACTTGAACCAACACATCCTGATTTTTACTGGTATGGAATTCATGGAATTGAAATTCTATTCACGATGATGGGCAAAGACTGTCATACCGTACAGCGCAGGCATACTCAAAATACTGATCATGTAGTAGGAATCTGGGACAATGACCGAATCGGTACCTATCGGGGAATCCGAAAAGGGAAAGTTACACACAGCGGTATTGCCTATGGCTTAAATGAGATCCTGCCCGCTGGTTCTTTTAATGATGTGGGTCATCGTCCACTGGTTATTGACATGCTTAAATTCTTCAAAACCGGTATTAGTCCGATCGAAATAGAAGAAACCCTGGCAATCCATGTATTTATGGAAGCTGCAGATGAAAGTAAAAGACAGGGAGGAATACCTATAAGTATGAAGACTGTATTGGATAAAGCAAAATCATAATAAATTGATTTAAAACTAATAAGAAAAAAAACTGATCGATCTTTATACTAGAAATATTATTAATCCCAATCATCCGATGAAACAAAAAATCTTATTCCTGAGCTGTCTTATTGTATACATCTTTGCCATTACATCATGTAAAAATGGTACAATTGAAGTCACCGTTTCTGAAGGTACTAACATGGCTGCTGCATTATCGCCAGATAAATCAACCATAGCCATTGCCCTCCAGGGTACAATCTGGACAATCCCTGCTGAAGGAGGCAAAGCAAAAAGTGTGACCGATGAAATGGGAGATTCTCAGGAACCCGACTGGTCACCGAATGGTGAAAAAATTGCTTTTCACTCCTATAGGGATGGAACTTATCATATCTGGACGATCAACAAGGATGGCTCAGATTTAACACAATTGACATCAGGTACATCTGATAACAGAGAACCAGATTGGTCAGCGGATGGTAAATCAATCGTGTTCTCTTCTGATAGAAGTGGGAATTACGATATTTGGCAAATTGAACTTGCCAGTAAAGGGCTTAAACAGCTTACCAGCGACCAAGCAAATGATTCAAATCCTGCAATTTCAAACAGTGGAACTAAAATCGCTTTTGTTTCACAAAGAGCTGAATCAGGTATTTATATTCTCGAAAACGGAACAGAGAAACTGGCTATTCCCGAAGCTATGCGTATCGCTGCTCCATCCTGGAATGCCGATGACAGCAAGCTAAGTTATGTTGCATTTACGGGCAAATCTATGCTCTTTGATGATAAAAATACAAGTTATATCTATCTGGCTAACCTCAAAGATGGTAGTACTCAACAAATTTCAACCGGCGACGAAGATCTGTTTCCATTTCGTATTAACTGGGCAGCTGATAATGAATTAATTTATACAGCGGATGGTCTAATTAGAAAAAGGATAATCGGGCAATCCACGATTAAAACTATTCCTTTCGAAGCTACTTTTACACTCAACCGTAAGCCCTACGAAAAGAAAAAATATGACTTTGACGATACAGAAGATCATAAAGCTTTAGGAATTGCAAGTCCGGTGGTCTCTGATGATGGCAAGAAAATAGCTTTTGCAGCCAAAGGCGATATATTTATCCAGGAAATTGATGGCAAGCTCATACAGTTGACCAATGATTCTTCAGTAGATCTCGATCCAGACTGGTCGCCTGATGGTAATACGCTGGCCTATATTTCTGACCGTGGAGGTCTCATGAATATTTGGCTTCATGATCTCAAAAGCAATAAAAGTCGCCTGCTTTCAAAACAAATCATTGAGGATACATCCTACCCAACCTGGTCGCCGGATGGTAAAAAAATTGCCTATTATACCCAGAACTACATGAAGAAATGGGGCTATGGAATTCTGCATATTGCCGATGTAGCCAGCGGAGAAGTTAAAGTAGCGAACAAAACGGTTTGGGTACCCAGTAAGCCTTCCTGGTCACCAGATGGTAAGACAGTGGCCATGATGGCCTTAAAAACTCATTCTACCCGTTTCCGGGAAGGATTTAATAGCTTCATGCTGGTATCTCTTGAAAAAGACACTGCTATCCAGGTTAGTCCTGATTCTGACAAACCACTTGGAATGCGTGTACAGAATGGCCCAGCCTGGTCACCGGATGGAAAAACCATGGCTTATACCAAAGATGGTACACTTTGGACTATTCCGGTAAATATGAATGGAGAAATTTCAGGGAAAGAAAGAAAACTAACTACTGAGCTTGCTGATAACCTGAGCTGGACCGGAGATTCAAAAACCATAGTTTATATCTCAACTGATAAATTAAAACAGATCGATGTAAGCAGTGGTAAAGTAAAGGAAATAGCTATTCATCTTAACTGGAAAACCGAGATCCCTACTGAAGAATATATTATTCATGCAGGCAAGGTATTTAACGGTAAAGACAACACGTATCATAAAAACATGGATATCTATGTTAGTGGGCACCGAATCAGAGATGTCAAGCCACATCAAAATCATAAATCCGGGACTAAAATTATCGATGCTTCAGGCAAAGTTGTGATGCCAGGACTATTCGAAATGCATTCCCATCAAAGTTCAAATGTTGGCGAAAAGCTTGGTAAGATCTGGTTATCTTATGGCATTACTTCTGTCAGGGAGCCGGGAGCTGATCCTTATGATGCGCTTGAGCGTAAAGAGGCCTGGGAAAGCGGTGTTCGTTCAGGCCCAAGACTGTTTTTTACTGGCGGATTAACCGATGGTACCCGCATAGCTTATGGATTGGCAAATAGTGTAACCGAAGCCAATCACATAAAACTGGAACTCGAAAGGGCAAAAAAGCTGGGTTATAGTCTGATAAAGACCTATGTGAGAATGCCGGATTCTATTCAGAAAGTTCTTACTGAAGGTGCCCACAAAATAGGTATCCCCCTCTCCTCTCATGAACTTTATCCTTCCACAAAATATAATGTTGACGCAATAGAACATCTTTCGGGAACCAGCCGCAGAGGCTATTCCATGCTGCTTGATGCCAATTTTAGAAGCTATCAGGATGTTGTACAATTGATTGCTAAATCCGGAATCAATATCACCCCAACAGCATGCTTAAGAACTGGATATTTCAGACTGGCTAAACAGTATGATGAATTATTAAATGATGAACGGAACAGAAAATTTCTTACACCTGAATTTCTGAAAGGACTTTATGCACAAACCAACAAGTTCGACTCTTTGAGAACACCAAAAGCCGATGCCAACTATAAAGCACTGCTAAAAACCCTCAAAGCGATATCTGATGCAGGGGGAAGTATTACCGCAGGAACAGATGCACCATTTGCCCCATTTGGCAGTAGTCTTCACTCTGAACTTTGGGTTTATGTTGATGCAGGACTCTCTCCTTTCAAGGCTTTACAATCTGCAACCATACAGGCAGCAAAGGTAGTTGGCGTTGACAAGGATTTGGGCAGTATTGAAGCAGGGAAACTGGCTGATCTCATCATTGTAGATGGAGATCCATTAAAACGAATTCAGGATGCCATGAAGGTTAGAATTTCAATTAAAAATGGCAAGGTTCACACCATTGGGTCTCTGCTTTATTGAAAGCCTTGAACAATTAAATTATTTTAAAAAGAATAATTAAATTGTTGGATTAGTTTATTCAATAAATATTAATGAATAAAGATTATAGTAGAATTCCTTTTGCTTACTAATAAATTATGGCTTAACGTCTAGCCATCAGCAGATAGAAAATATAAATAAATATGATTCAGACTTAGGATACTCAGATGCACCAATTATAAAAATTTGTAGATTGAACTTGCTAAGGGTAGGTCTGGGACGGAAATAAGATTCTAAAAATATTTACACGAACTAATATTTAATGAGTTTAAAACGAGAAATCTTACGAAGAGATTTTATAAAAAAAACCGCAGTAGCAACAGGATTCACCCTGGCCCCTGGATTAAGTTATGGTTTTAATCTGCCTGAGAGTTCGGCAACTGTAAATTCTGTTCCTGTCCCAACTGCTCAGGAAGGTGTCAAGACCGTTGCATTTATTGCCAATACCTATTGGAATCAATCGCATGCCGATATGGTTGCCACTAAAATTTTTCTCGGCTATCCCATGGATGATGGATTGAAAAAGTCAAAACTAAAAATAGTTTCAGTTTGGATTGATCAGATTCGCGCGAACGATACCGGAGTACGAATTGCAACAATGAATGGTGCCAAAGTTTACCCTACTATCGCAGAGGCATTAACACTTGGCGGCGACCAGCTCGCAGTTGATGCCGTGATATATATTGGAGAACATGGAGATTACCCCTTGAATCGACTCGGTCAGAAGCTTTACCCTCGAATGAATTTTCTGGAACAAATTTTCAGGGTATTTGATAGCTCTAAAAAATCAGTACCACTTTACTCAGATAAACACCTGGCTTACAGCTGGTTAGATAGCAAGTGGATTTATGACCGGGGCAAAGAATTAAATGTACCGATGATGGCAGGTTCTTCAATACCATATACCTGGAGGAAACCATTTTTACAACATCCGATAGGTACAAAAATTACAGAAGCGGTCGCATTTACTTATGCTAAACTAGATATCTATGCCATCCATGTTATGGAGCTGCTACAGTCTATGATTGAGCGTAGAGCAGGAGGAGAAACCGGTATCTCTAGTCTTGAAACTCTTGAGGGAAAGGCTGTTTGGGATGCTCTTGACTCGGGTAGAATTTCATGGGATTTACTCAATGCAGCTTATGATACCATCACCTATAAATTACCCGGAACACTTCGTGAGTTGGTTAAAGAACCAGTTGCCGTTATATTGAACTATATCGATGGAACCAAAGCATCATTTTTCATGCTGAACGGATTCAAGATAGAGAAAATGCCTAATGGCATTCGAAATAATGGACATTTTGCCTATGCCGCTATTGCTGATGGCAAAAAGGTTGCTTCCGAATTTGTTGTTGATGCTAGTCTTAGCCACTCTCATTTCAGCTACCTGACCTACAACATAGAGAATTTCATATTGAGCGGAAATCCTCCCGTATCCATTGAAAGGAATCTGTTATGCAGCGGAGTTGCAGACATGGCTGTTCGTTCCCAAATTGAGCGTAGGCCTATTGAAACTCCATTCCTGAAAATAAAATATGCTCCATCCGACACAGAGCCCTTTCTGCCAACTAATCCTGGTCCGGTTGGACAGAGCTTAGGTCCATGGCCTCCAAAAGGATATGAGTTTATAAATTTTACACATTAATTCCTAAACAAAGGAATGGAATTAGACTATTTGAAAGAGAGAACTTGGTAGTTTAATAATTTTTATTGTATCTTAAAAAAATAAAAAAAGCACTCTATCATCCTTTCAATGAATAGAAAAAAATTTCTGGCTACAGCTTCTGTCCTGGCCATTGCTTCAATCAAAGGAAGCTCAGTTTTATACGCAGCAAATTCATTTAAAAAAATACCTCTTGTAGATACTCATCAGCACCTTGCTGATTTGGTTCGATTCGGCAAAGGCTGGACATCACCACCAGTGCCAGGAAATTATGACATGAAGGCTTATTTTGAAGCCACTCGCAATGTCAATATGGTAAAGGCTGTTTATATGGAAGTGGGCGTACCTGCTGCCAGACGCCAAGAGGAAGCACTTTATGCAATTGAAATGTGTAAAGACACATCGAACCCAACAAGAGGTGCTGTAATTAGTGGCGATTTGAAAAGCTCGGAGTTTGAAACCTATATCACACAGTTTAAAGATTCACCTTACATCAAAGGCATTAGATACGGTTTCCGCTCAATAGCAGAAATGGAGGATCCACAATTAATCAAAAATACAGAATTACTGGGCAAGCTTAATATGAGCCTCGACTTCACCATTTCACCAGCCTGGCTACCTTCAATTGCAAATCTGATCAAGACTTGTCCCGGTACAAGATTCCTGGTAAACCACTGTGGCAATGCAGATCCCAGAGCATTTCTTGATCCATCTTCAATAAGTGGCAAACCAAATCATGATGCCAATGAATGGATCGCCGCCATGAAAACTGTGGCCGAAAATAAAAATGTAGTTTGTAAAATTTCAGGTATAATTTCTACTACATCAGGCTACCCTAAAACCGCCGAAACATTGGCTCCGGGAATAAATCATTGTCTGGATATTTTTGGTCCAGACCGGGTTATGTTCGCAAGCGACTGGCCTTGGTGCCTCAAAAGTAACAAACTTGAAGAATGGGTCAATATTCTGAAAGAGATCGTAAAAAACAGGCCTTACAGAGAACAGAAAAAAATGTTTCATGATAATGCCATTAAATTTTATTCTATTTAATCATCAAAATTAATCTTTTAGAAACTATGTCTGCTTTTTCTACGCAAAAACAAGGTCCGATTTTGTTCATTATCTGCTCTTTAATACTTTCAGGCTTATTTACATCTTGCCAAAATGATTTAAAAAATAAAGAATGGGATGTTTACGCCGGAGGAAAAGAACGACAAAGTTATTCTCCGCTTCAACAAATTGACACGAATAATGTCAAGGATTTAAAAATTGCCTGGATATACCATACCAAAGACGCTGATAAATCAAGTCAGATACAGACTAATCCTCTGATTATTAATGGTGTACTATACGGTGCATCTCCTCAATTGAAACTCTTTGCCGCAGATGCAGCTACCGGAAAAGAAAAGTGGATATTCGATCCAATGCCAACCATACTTACAGATAATGCCGGAAAAGAAAGTTATGGTCTGAATGTTTGCCGCGGAATTGCCATACATAAAGGTAAAAACAATGAAAACCAGATCTTTTATACTGTAGGATCATCTCTCTATTGTATAAATAGTGCAACAGGAAAACCTGTCAGCAGCTTTGGTAAGAATGGGCGGATTTCATTATATGACAATCTGGAAATGAACAGGGACATCAGTGACCTGAGAGTAACTTCTACTTCAGCAGGGATGATTTATAAGGACCTGATCATCATGGGTAGCAGCCTTTCAGAAGAAGAAGAATCAGCTCCGGGGCATATCCGGGCTTATGATGTTTATACCGGAAAAATAAAGTGGATGTTCAAAACAATACCTGATCCGGGCGAATTAGGTTATGAAACCTGGGACGATCCTGAAGCCTACAAATTTGTAGGAAGTGCTAATGCCTGGGGTGGATTTAGTCTGGATGAAAAAAGAGGAATTTTATATGCATCTACAGGTACGGCGAATGCAGATTATTATGGCGGTAAACGTAAAGGAGATAATCTTTTTGGAAACAGTATTTTAGCTTTGGATGCTGAAACTGGAAAATATATCTGGCATTTTCAGGCCATTCACCATGATTTATGGGATTGGGATTTCCCTAATGCACCAGCACTATTAACAGTTAAAAAGGATGGCAAAAAAATAGATGCTCTGGTACAAACAAGTAAACAGGGATATATTTATCTCCTTGACAGGGTTACGGGTAAGCCGGTTTACCCAATTGTAGAAACCCCAGTTCCTGCTAAATCGGATCTTGAGGGTGAATACCCAACTCCTACTCAGCCTATCCCTACGGTCATTCCGGCATTTGCAAGACAGGGCATTTCAGAAGCCGATCTCAATAAGAATATTCCGGATTCCTCCTATCAGGAGCTGGTTAAGCGCTTTCGCACGTTTAAAAGCGGGCCTATGTTTACACCCCCGAGTTTAGAAGGAACTTTGGTATTCCCGGGACTTACTGGCGGTGGCGAATGGGGTGGTCCATCAGTTGATCCTGAAAGTGGCTTCTTATATATCAATGCAAATGAATTACCCTGGATAGTGACTATAGCAGATAATCGCATTGAAAAGCCAGCAAAGCCAAAGCAAAACAATCTTGAGGCTGGTACTTTCCTTTACACCAAAAATTGTAGTGGCTGCCATGGTGCTGACATGAAAGGTTCAGGCAATTTTCCAGCATTAATAGATTTGAACAAAAGATACAAAGCCTTAGATTTTAAAAATTTGATCAGTTCAGGGAGAAAAATGATGCCTGCTTTTAAAAACCTTAGCGAGGCAGATAAAACCGCCATTGCAGCTTACCTTTTAAAAGATGAAAGTCTTCAAAAAGCAGAATATATCCCCGAGTTGAAAAAGAAACACCCATTTTATGATGTTCCTTACCGATTGGGAGGAATCAAGCAATTTTTAACACTCGAAGGATATCCCGCCGTGAGTCCACCCTGGGGCACGCTGCAGGCAATAGATCTGAATAACGGAAAGGTTGTTTGGAAAGAAACGCTGGGCGATCACCCCGAGATGAAGGCCAAAGGAATACATTCAGGCACAGAAAACTGGGGAGGATCTGTAGTAACAGCAGGAGGCCTGGTATTTATTGCGGCAACAAGCGATGAAATGTTTAGAGCCTACAATAAAAAGACCGGAAAATTGCTTTTTGAAATCAAACTACCTGCAGGCGGCTTTGCTTCACCAGCTGTTTACAGTATCAAAGGTAAACAGTATGTTGTTATTGCCTGTGGTGGTGGAAGAATGAAGACCAAAGCATCAGATACCTATGTGGCATTTGCCCTGCCTGACTTATGAATTCAGTAAACACCATTATGCATTTACGTCAGTACCTATTTTTAATTATTTTTTTTACTTCATCAAGCCTGGCAATAGCTCAGAAAGTAACAATTAGCAAAGAAACATTAATTGCCCTTACTCCAAAATGGGAAGGCGAACGTTTTCCTGATGGTAGGCCCAAGGTATCAAATGATTTAATACAACGCCTCAAATCTGTTACTTTAGAACAGGCATGGTCTGTATTAAAAGGTGAAGGATATACTCACCAGCTAGAACAGGGATGGGAAAACATTCATGCTGGCCAGGTTTTGGTAGGACGCGTACTTAGCGCCCAATACATGCCGCTGCGCCCCGAGATTCGTAAAGAATTAGAGAAAGAAGGCATAAAGGATGGCCGCATTGGCGATATGGTTTCTTGGCCAATAGACATGCTTCAAAAAGGTGATGTGTATGTGGCAGATTCATATGGTAAACACAATGACGGGCCTATCATCGGAGATAACCTGGCAACCTCAATTATCACTAAAACAGGTAATGGCGTGGTATTCAATGGCACTGTCCGTGATATGGAAGGCCTGCGTTCTATTCCGGGATTTACCTCCTTTTTTAGAGGAAGCCACCCCTCATACCAACAGGAAATGATGATTACAGGAATCAATGTTCCTATTCGTATCGGCCCGGTAACGGTTATTCCGGGAGATATCGTTTTAGGCAAACAAGATGGAGTGATGTTTATTCCACCGCACCTGGTTGAGAAAGTAGTCAAAGCAGGTGAATTGGTACAGTTGAAAGATCAGTTTGGTCATCAACGATTAAAAGAGGGAAAATATACCCCGGGGCAGATTGATGGTAAGTGGACTCCAGAAATTGATAAAGACTTTGCTGCCTGGTTAGAAACAAAAAATAAAAAATAAGCTATTCATTTACAACTACTTACAATCATATGCTGTTGAAAAATAAAACTGACCTAAAACTGATTTTTTTAATTTTAGTGTTCAGTGGGATACTTGACATTCATGCTCAGGAATTAAAAAATTCTGATTTTTTTAAAAATGCGGTTCTAATCAAAGCCTCTAAGATAGAACCCCATCCAGAGTGGGCAATCATGCAGCGTCATTTAATGAAAACGATTGAGGAGGCAGCACCACAATACGTGAAAAAATTCACTCAAAAAGATGGAACTCCATACGGGAAAGGCCCCTATGATGATGTTTATGAGATGTTTTTCAATTGGCCCGAAATGTATGCCATGGGTGGAAGTGAGTATCTATTTGAAACTGCACTTAAAAGTTATAACGCTATCACATTAAATGGTTCTGCGTATGTCAAAGATTCAATAGATTATAATCATCAACTCTATAAAGAATTTCCAAGAAAAGATGATTGGTTTCATATTTCAGAAGGTATTACCTTGTTTTACAATCTGGGTTTGGGCGATCCTAAACTTTCTGAAAATGTAAAACGTGCCAAACGATTTGCTGGATTTTACATGAATGAAGATCCTGAAGCACAAAATTTCAATACCGAATACAAAACCATTAAATCTATTTTTACAGGAAGCGAAGGCCCTGCAACTACATCAAGCGCGGTATATAACTTGCGTTATGGTCATACTTCTCTTGCTCCTGTCTTGGAATACCTTGAACCAGAGTGGCATGAAAAACCTAAACGACAGAAAGAGATACAAGAACTTTATGACCAGATCATTACCCGCACCGATGTACCGGTCAATTTATTAGCTACCGGCCTAATTACCAATGCATATCTATATACCGGCGAAGAAAAATACAAAAAATGGGTGCTTGATTATGTAGATGCCTGGATGAAGCGTATTGCTGAAAACGGAGGTCTGCTTCCAGACAATATCGGTCAATCCGGCAAGATCGGAGAATATAGAAATGGTCAATGGTGGGGAGGTTTGTATGGCTGGTATGGCCGATACGGAGTTTTAATGCAATTTTCTGCGCTTTCAGTGGCTAGTGAATGTGCCTATATGCTAACAGGTGACCCTAAATATCTTGATCTGCTGCGCTCCCAAATAAACAGTATCATGCAGAGAGCAAAATTTACCAAGGAAGGTCAAATGTTGGTACCCTTTCGTTATAAAAAAGAGGGCTGGTATAGTTATCGACCAATGATGATCCAGGATCTGGCTCACCTCTGGCATGCTTCTATGGACCCTGAAGATTGGAAAAAAATTGAGGTATTGATGAAGGGCAATAAATTCCATCCATTATGGGGAGAAGGCGTTTGGGGTCAGAATACTCTTGGAGAGCTTGATACGGTTGTTTGGAAAAAGGCTGAACCATTTGACTGGAATCTTGAAGAAAGCATGGGTGATCGTACCTTTGGACTTACTGAACATGCACGGCTCATGTACTATGCAGGAAAAAATCCCGACTGGCCTTTAGAAGTCCTAAAAGCAGATTATACCGAGGTGATGAAAAGAATGAACTTTATGCAGAATGACCCGCGTAATATTTACAGCATTCAAAAAGATGACCTATATCCAAATAATCCTGTGATTACCAAGGGGCTTGTTCAAACCACCATGGGAACTCCCCAAACAGTTTATAATGGAGGATTGCTCCGGGCAACGGTCAGATATTTTGATGGAGATTTGCAAAGACCAGGACTTCCTCAGGATGTTTCTGCTCTGGTCGATGGTATTCAGGCGAATGAAACTAAGCTGCATCTAGTCAATTTAAATCCTGTACAAACCCGCAAATTGATCATTCAATCGGGAGCCTTTGGAGAGCATTCATTCACTGAAGTAGCTGAAGGGCAAAGTAAAATTGCGGTGAATGGTTCTTATTTTATGGTTGAATTGCCTCCTGCCAGTTCCATTCATTTAACTATTGGGATGAAACGTTTTGTAAATAAACCATCCTACTCTTTTCCATGGGATAAAAAATATTCGAACTAGGATTAGCAATGAGCAATAAAAAATAAATAACAGATAGATTTACCCAGTGCAAGAATTATGGACAAGTTAAACTCAAGAAAATTCATTAATAGAACGATGGCACTTTGCCTTTCTGGAATAATGATTTATACGGGTTGCATGGTCTATCCAACTCTGGTTAAAAAATCTAGTCTGGAACGCACCTGGGCTGTTTACAAAGCCGATGCTGAGGGCACCGGCTATTCTGATCTAAACCAAATCAATACCGAAAAT
>CAMDKO010000069.1 GCA_945901155.1 Pedobacter schmidteae | reverse complement strand
GCACTTGGATTAGTTGACAATAAGGCGTATGCATAATAAGGGCTAATAGCTTTGAGTATTTCAGGGTACTGAATAAGATAAAAACTACCCAAAACGGCCATCATGGTAAACCATATAAACATAATAGGACCAAATGCCTTTCCTACAATAAACGTTCCGAATTGCTGAATTAAGAATAGCAAAGAAATAATAACAATTACGATAGGAACAGTAGGTATGTCTTTGTAAAAGATCCTTAACCCCTCAATTGCAGCTGAAACTGTAATGGGTGGTGTAATCATTCCATCGGCAAGCAATGCTGATCCACCAATCATAGCTGGGATAACCAGCCATTTCCCCTTTTTCTTAACCAAAGAGTAAAGCGATAAAATACCCCCCTCACCTTTATTGTCGGCACGTAACGTAATTATGACATACTTTATTGTGGTTTGTAAAGTCAATGTCCAGAAAATGCAAGACAAGCCTCCCAAAATAAGATCAGCAGTTATGATTCGATCTGCGATGATAGACTTAAATACGTAGAGAGGAGATGTTCCAATATCACCGTAAATGATACCTAAACTTATCAATAAACCGGCAGCAGATAGCTTGTGGAGATTTTTTATGTTTGACACGTCAATAAAATTATTTGACAAAAGTACATCTTAAAAACAATATCACAACTGTATAAATGAACCATTGATTTTCGATCATTTTTTTTTAAATTTAAACCAACATATATAGGTTTTTATACGTATCTTAAACTCGGTTTTGTTAAATTTTGTTAAAAAGGCCCAAAACCCTGTTGGTATATTTTAAAATGCCTTATATTTATATTTTCGTTGTAATTGCGTATGATAAACTTCTACCTGCGAATTTTTCTTATATCCATAGTGCTAACCATTTTCATGGCTGGCAATACCTATGCATATAAAATTCTGCAGGGAGTCAGGCCAGATTCATCAAAAATAAAAGCAAAAGTCTCAATCAAAATAACGGATACTAGGCTCAATAAACCGGCCTACCTCAAAAATGGTGTAAAGGTAAATTTCATTCCATTTAAACCTGCCAAAGACAATTTTTTTGGTAATACGAAGATCATGAATGCTTCTAAATCGGGTGATAATGACAAGGTATTGAATAATGTAAAAGTGTATCCAAATCCAATTTCTGATCAATTAAATTTAAGCTTTAGCATGAGCAAAGACGCTAATGTAATTGTAAAAATTATGGATGTTCTGGGTAATGAAATCACTACCCTGCTTTCTGAAAGAGTTGCCGCTGGCGATCAGACTAAACCTTTCATCATCGCTTCCCGTATTACCAGCGGTTTCTATTTTATTCGTGTTAGTGTAGGATCAGAGATCATCACTAAACGTATCTCGGTACTTTAATCAAAATTTCATCTTCTTTTTATTCTGTATTTATATATTCGCTGTATGAAAATAATAGCTATTGGACGTAATTACGCCGAGCATGCCAAAGAATTAAATAATCCTGTTCCAACCGTACCTGTTATATTCATGAAACCAGATACAGCTGTTTTGAAGGATAATAAACCATTTTACCACCCTGAATTTTCAAGTGATATTCATCATGAAATTGAACTCGTTTTAAAAGTTTCAAAAGAAGGAAAGCATATTGCTGAAAAATTTGCAGGCAATTACTTTGATGAAATTGGTCTTGGTATAGATTTTACCGCAAGAGATGTACAACAAAAGCATAAAGAAAAAGGTCTTCCATGGGAACTGGCCAAAGCATTTGATAACTCAGCTCCGGTAAGCAAATTTTTTCCTAAATCAAATTTCAAGGATTTAACTAAGCTGAACATCAGGCTAGATCTTAATGGAAATACTGTTCAAAGCGGCAATACTAGTGACTTGCTATTTTCTTATGAATATATTATTGCCTTTGTATCCAAATATATTACTCTAAAAAAAGGAGACCTTATTTTCACGGGTACCCCTCAGGGAGTTGGAAAAGTAAATGTTGGCGATCATTTGGCAGGTTATTTGGAAGATGAAAAGTTACTGGATTTTTATGTCCGGTAATCCTGCATTCAAATGAATAAAAGCTATTTAACTCTTGTCTTTCTAGTTATAAATTGTCTGGTTTATAGCCAGACAACTCAGCTCAGCTACCCACTAAATTATTTCAGGCCTCCGCTTGACCTGCCACCAATTATTTCGGGTAATTTTGGAGAAATACGTACCAATCATTTTCATTCAGGGCTTGACTTTAAAACCAATCAGCGTGAAGGTTATCCAGTTTTTGCAGTTGCAGATGGTTTCATTTCCAGAATCAGAGTTCAGATTGGCGGCGGTGGCAATGCACTTTATGTAAATCATCCCAATGGCTTTACTTCGGTTTATATGCATCTAAGAAATTACAATGATCGCATAAGCCAGGCATTAACATCCTACCAATACAGCGTCGAAAAATTTGATGTTGACTTTCCGCTTCTTTCTGTTGCAATTCCAATTAAAAAAGGAGAAATCATTGCCTATGCCGGAAATACAGGGGGCTCTAGTGGCCCTCACCTTCATTTTGAGCTTCGTGATACAAAAACTGAAGAAACCATTAATCCGCAACTCTTTAGTATTACCATTCCTGACAGAATTAAACCTACAATAGCAGGCTTATACGTATACCACCTGAATGGAAATCCGTTTAGCGAACATACACCAAAGCAATTTTACCAGGTTAACGGAGCTGCTGGGCAATACCAGATTTCTAGCCAAGCCATAATCCCACTTGAAGAAGAATCTGGCTTTGGCATTATAGCTTCTGATAAAAACTCTGCATCAGACAACCAGAATGGAACTTATTCTATTGAATTGTTTATTGATGGTAGGCTGATTTATTCTTCTGTTTGGGAAAAATTCTCTTTTGAACACTCCCGTGGCATCAATTCACATATTGATCATCCTGCATTGATTTTAACTGGAAAACGTATACAGAAGAGCTTCATAGAACCAGGCAATGAATTGACTATTTATAAAAGTTTGGTCAATACTGGACTAATAAATAGTACTGACCAAAATATACACGAGGCAAAATATGTAGTAAAAGATATTGCCGGAAATGAAAGTGTATTAAACTTCAAAGTCAAATTTGATCCTGCATCAAAAAAATTAGTTAAACAGCTTGAAGGAAAAAAAATGGCCTTTAACCAAATAAATACGTTTGATACCACCGGACTCAGTATTACATTCCCCTTAAAAACGCTATTTAGTGATCTGAACTTTGTTTATAGCAAATCTCCCAGGCCAATCGGAGGGTATTCACCTATACATCATGTCCACAATCGTTTAATTCCTTTAAACGGAACATATAGTTTATCCATAAACACGGCTGAAGATCTCCCATCCAATTTGCGAAGCAAAGCCTTGATCGTAAATACCCGAAAAATTGCACAGGGCGGATATTATGAAAATGGATTTGTAAAGGCTGAATTAAAAACCTTTGATAGCTTTTATCTTACCCTAGATACTGTGGCTCCTAAAATTATCCCTTTAAATATCAGAGATGGAGTGAATCTAGCCTCAGCCTCGAAGATTCAATTTCGTATAGCTGATAATCTATCAGGAATCGAGAGCTTTACCGCGCTGCTTGACGGCCGTTGGGTTTTGATGGAATATGACTCTAAATCTGGCTCATTATGGCATCGTTTAGACGATTTACTAATCAAAGGAAAACATGATTTCCAACTTATTGTAAGCGATAAGAAAAATAATACCGCCATGTTCCATGCTGTATTTTACAAGTGACAGAAATATTCCCTTCACAATATTTATTTTACTAATTTTAGTGCATCAAAAAATCCAATAAATGAATGAATTAAGCGAAGGTCAAAAGGCACCTGAATTTACTGCAAATGATCAAAATGGCAAATCTGTAAGCCTAAGTAATTTTACTGGGAAGAGTATTATCCTTTATTTCTATCCCAAAGATGATACACCAGGATGTACAGCAGAAGCGTGCAGCTTTAGGGATAATTATGAATCCTTACTAGCAGAAGGATTTGAAGTTTTGGGAGTAAGTACTGATGATGAAAAATCACACCTGAAATTTATTGGCAAATATAATTTACCATTCTCATTGATCGCTGATACAGAAAAGAAAATTGTTGAAGCTTATGGCGTTTGGGTTGAAAAGAACATGTACGGAAAAAAATACATGGGTGTTTCACGTAAAACTTTCATTATTGATAAAAATGGAATGATTCTCAAGATCATTGATAAAGTTGATACTAAGAATTCATCTGCCCAGGTATTAGAATTCCTGAAATAATAAGCACAATTTAGTAGAAAGCAAAAAATACTAAATAAGCATCTCATCTATTCAGAAATCATGGCTATTTTAGTAAAGCCTTTAAGCATTAAATATGACTCCAGATATTGAAAAATTAACAAAAACTGCCTCTCAGGTTCGTAGAGATATCGTTAGAATGGTACATGCCTGCCAGTCAGGTCACCCGGGTGGTTCACTTGGTTGTGCTGATTATTTAGTTGCCTTGTATTTTCATACCCTAAAGCACAACACCAAGTTTAACATGGATGGCCATGGTGAAGACCTGTTCTTTTTATCTAATGGACATATTTCACCTGTTTTTTACAGTGTATTAGCCCGTTCAGGATATTTTGAGGCATCTGAGCTTGCTACCTTCAGAAAGATTAATACCCGCTTACAAGGGCACCCAACAACTCATGAAAATTTACCAGGAATACGTATTGCCTCAGGGTCTTTAGGGCAGGGTATGTCTGTTGCTATTGGTGCTGCAGTTGCTAAAAAATTAAATAAAGACAATCGGCTTGTTTTTTCATTACATGGTGATGGAGAATTGCAGGAAGGTCAGGTTTGGGAGGCAGCAATGTATGCCAGCCACAATAAAGTAGATAATCTGATTTCAACTATAGATGTTAATGGTCAGCAAATCGATGGGCCAACTGACAAGATTCTCTCCTTAGGAAATTTAAGAACCAAATGGGAGGCTTTTGGATGGGAAGTGCTTGATATGAGTGGAAATGATATGGCAGATGTAGTACGTGTACTCGATCTTGCAATTTCTAAAACGTTTAAAGGGAAACCGATCATGATCTTAATGCAAACCATGATGGGTAATGGAGTAGATTTCATGATGCACACCCATAAATGGCATGGTACAGCTCCAAATGATGAACAGCTTGCAAGTGCTCTAGGGCAACTGGAAGAAACGCTTGGCGATTATTAATCATTACCAGTAAAAGATCAGAATAGACCTAAAATTTACTTATCCCTGATGTAGATCAGGAAATGTTTTTTATATGAAAAAATACACATACACTGAGAAAAAAGATACTCGTTCAGGTTTTGGAGCTGGTTTATTGGAAGCAGGCAAGAAGAATGATCAGGTTGTTGCCCTTTGTGCAGATTTGATTGGTTCATTAAAAATGGATGCTTTTATCAAGGAATTCCCTGAACGCTTTTTCCAGATCGGGATAGCGGAGGCAAATATGATGGGAATTGCTGCAGGATTAACTATAGGTGGTAAAATTCCATTTACAGGTACATTCGCGAATTTCTCAACGGGTCGTGTGTATGATCAAATAAGACAATCGATCGCTTATTCTGATAAAAATGTGAAAATCTGTGCATCACATGCCGGTTTAACATTGGGAGAAGATGGAGCAACTCATCAAATTCTTGAAGATATTGGGATGATGAAAATGCTTCCTGGGATGGTCGTAATCAACCCTTGTGATTATAATCAAACAAAAGCAGCTACCATGGCAATTGCCGATTATCATGGCCCTGTTTACTTAAGATTTGGAAGACCAACAGTTCCGGTATTTACAGATCCTGATCAGAAATTCGAAATAGGCAAAGCATGGATGGTTAATGAAGGTACTGACGTTAGTATTTTCGCAACCGGACATATGGTATGGAAAGCTATTGAAGCAGGGGAACTGCTAGCTGAGGCAGGCATCAATGTTGAAATAATAAATATTCATACCATTAAACCTTTGGATGAAGAAGCAGTCTTAAAGTCAGTAGCAAAAACTGGATGTGTTGTGACTGCTGAAGAGCATAACCGAATTGGTGGATTAGGAGATAGTATCGCTCAGCTTTTAGCAAGAAACAACCCAGTTCCACAAGAGTATGTAGCAGTAAACGATAGTTTTGGCGAAAGTGGAACTCCAGATCAGCTCATGAAAAAGTACGGATTAGATACAGAGGATATTATAAAGGCAGTTAATAGGGTTATCAAACGCAAGTAAAATACCTAAGCGCTGCGAATCCAAGCCAATTTAAAAAAATATGCAGGTTGAGGATTCAGAAATATTAACAAAATTCGCACAGGAAAATACCCGTGATGAAGCTTTTCGTTTGTTACTTACTAAGTATCAGCAAAAAGTATACTGGCATATCCGCAGAATGGTAATCAGCCATGATGATACCGATGACCTTGTACAGGATGTGTTTTTAAAAGTATGGAAAAGCCTTTCCAACTTCCGAAACGACTCTCAGCTTTATACCTGGCTATACCGGATTGCAACAAATGAGAGTATCACTTTTTTAAAGCGAAAAAAAATAAGGAATAGTGTTTCTATTGACGATGATGATGGGAAAAATATGGTTAAAAAGCTTGCAGAAAGCCCTTATTTTGATGGCGACAAAGCCCAGATGAAACTTCAAAAAGCGTTGCTTACACTACCTGAAAAACAAAGGCTGGTGTTTAACATGAAATATTTCGATGATCTCAAATATGAAGATATCTCTGAGATATTGGGAACTAGCGTGGGGGCTTTAAAAGCATCCTTTCATATTGCCGTAAAAAAAATTGAACATATATTGTTAAATACCGATTAAACCTTTTTATTTGAAAATTATCAAAGGATTATGAGATTACAAGATTCAGATAGGAAATGGGCCAAAGATGCACCAACTCTAGCAGCGATGCAGAGGGTGAATCCTTTTGTTGTGCCATCCGGATATTTTGAATCTTTAACTGATCAATTAAATTCAAGAATACTGATTGAGTCGGCTCGTTTTGAATCAGCAGAAAAATTCAATATCCCTGCCGATTACTTTCAAAAGCTACCCTCGCGAATTGAAGAAAGAATTGCAATTGAAACTATTCAATCAATGGTTCCATCAACTGGATTAACTGTTCCTGAAGCTTATTTTACAAACCTTAGTGAACGTATTCAGAGCAAATTAGCCGAACAGAGACCAGAAATAAAGAAAAATATTTTCAAATCATGGATCAGTTACTCGGCTGCTGCATGTATTACCCTTGTTTTAGGTACTGCTGTTTATTTCAACACTACAGGTTATACCATTGGGAGAGATCTCTCAGAAATTCCTGATCAGGAGATCATCAATTATCTACAAATTCACAGTACTGTCAATGATAATCAATACATTATTGAAAACTTAAGTGAGGATGGGCTCCAGCAAGTTTCTTCTGATGTTTCATTAAATGAGATTGAACAATACATTAATAATACTACATTATGAAAGAAAATTTATTGAAAGGGATTTGGAGTATTATTTTCTGCCTTACTCTTCATGTATCGTTATTTGCACAAAATCGCCGGGAACGTTATGAACAGATTGAAGCCGTAAAAGTTGCCTTCATTACCAATAAATTAGATTTCACAACAGAAGAAGCTCAAAAATTTTGGCCAGTTTACAATAATTACCAAAAGGAACTGATGGATTTGATGAAAAAACGAAGAGAATACAGAAAGAAAACAGACATCACTCCGAATGATAAAGTTAATGCAGAACTTGCTTATGAAAGTAAGATGCTGGACCTTAAAAAAAAGTATAAAAAACTCTATTCCAAGACAATGCCTTCAGAAAAAATCCTGCTTTTATACCAGGCTGAACACGAATTCAGAGAACATCTGATCAAGCAACTAAATCACCGTCGAAAATCAACTAATTAAGCAGTCAATTTATTCAATACATTTTTTTAGCTGATTTCTAACAAGCTTTAAAATGTGTATTTTTACAGATGCTAAGTCCGCGACAGCTTTTTTTACTCAATACGGCACAAACATCAACTTCTCCTCGTCTCCTTGAAATTGAACGTGCAGAAGGCATGTATTTATATGACTATGATGGAAAAAGTTATATGGACCTTGTTTCCGGCTTTGCTGTAAGTAATACAGGACACAGAAATGCAAAAGTTGTTCAAGCAATCAAAGACCAAGCAGACAAATACCTTCACTTAACCGTTTATGGCGAATTTATACAGTCGCCTCAAGTAAAGTTTGCCAGTAAATTATCTTCAATACTACCAGATTCATTAAATTCTGTTTATTTCGTCAATTCAGGCGCCGAAGCAACAGAGGGAGCCATGAAACTGGCCAAACGCTTTACCGGACGATCTGAAATTATAGCATGCAAAAATTCCTATCATGGAAGTACCCAGGGTGCACTCAGTGTAATGGGTAACGAACATTATAAGCAAGCTTACAGACCGCTGCTACCAGGTATTCGTTTCATCGAATTCAATAATTATATTGATCTAGATTTTATAAGTTCGGAAAGTGCAGCCGTAATAGTAGAGACGATTCAGGGCGAAGCAGGTGTACGAGTACCGGATATGAATTATATGCAGCGTTTAAGAAAACGCTGTAATGAGACAGGCACCTTATTAATCCTGGATGAAATTCAAACAGGTTTTGGCCGAACGGGTACATTATTCGCCTTTGAACACTTTAATATACATCCTGATATCTTATTACTTGCAAAAGGAATGGGAGGAGGAATGCCAATTGGTGCTTTTATCTCTAGCCATGAAATCATGAGTGTTTTAAAGGAGAATCCAATTCTAGGACATATTACCACGTTTGGTGGCCATCCGGTTAGTTGTGCTGCAGGTTTAGCCAATTTAGAAGTGATTATAGAAGAAGAATTAGTTAAAGATGTATCGTTAAAAGAATCTCTATTTAGAAAGCACCTTCAGCATCCAGAAATCAAAGAGGTTAGGGGAATGGGATTGATGTTATGCATTCAGTTAGGCAGCTTTGAACAAGTTGAAAATGTGAGCAGACGCTGTGTTGAAAATGGGATAATTATTGATTGGTTCTTACACTGCGATACCGCCATGCGAATTGCTCCACCTTTGATCATTACTGATAATGAAATACAAAAAGCATGTGCAACCATTATTGAAGCACTGGAATTTTACCGGGCTGGAATAGCCAAATAATTCTTAACCAGAACATTATCAGTTTAAAGCAGTACCTTTGCAGAAATATAAAATCGCTGGTATTTTTAGCAGCGATGTAAAATAATTACATGTCATTCGAAAATTTAAATTTAATTGAGCCTATTTTAAAGGCTTTAAAAACAGAAGGTTATACTACCCCAACTCCTATTCAGGAACAATCAATACCCATCATATTAGATCGCAAAGACCTTTTAGGCTGTGCACAAACCGGTACAGGAAAAACCGCAGCATTCGCCATACCCATTCTTCAGATTCTGGAGGGTGGAAAAATATATGATCAAGGGCCCAGAGCAATCAAATGCCTAATTTTAACCCCTACCCGTGAGCTTGCCATACAAATTGGAGAAAGTTTTACAGCATACGGCCGTCACACCGGAATGAAGCACACCGTTATCTTTGGAGGTGTTTCACAAGGCTCTCAGGTTTCAGCACTAAAATCAGGTGTTGATATTCTTATCGCAACACCTGGAAGATTACTGGATCTGATCAATCAAAAATTTGTTCAGTTACATTATCTAAAGATATTCGTGCTTGATGAAGCCGATCGCATGCTTGACATGGGTTTCATTCATGATGTAAAAAAGATCATAACCAAGATTCCACAAAAACGTCAAACCTTGTTTTTCTCAGCCACCATGCCTGACGAAATTCAGAAGTTGGCTAATACTATTTTGGTTAATCCTGAAAAAGTTGAAGTAACACCAGCTTCCAGCACAGCAGATACCATTGATCAGTCCTTATTCTTTGTTGAAAAAAATGATAAGAAAAAATTGCTTATCCATATCCTCAATGACAAGAGTATCAAGTCTGCACTAATTTTTAGCAGAACGAAACATGGAGCTGATAAAATAACTAAAGATCTTGTTAAAGCTGGAATTAAGACAGAAGCTATCCACGGAAATAAGTCTCAAAATGCAAGACAAAAAGCATTGTCTAATTTCAAAAGCGGACAAATAAAGGCTTTAATTGCAACCGATATAGCCGCAAGAGGAATTGACATTGATGAACTTTCGCACGTGATCAATTTTGAATTGCCTAATATTCCTGAAACGTATGTACATCGGATCGGAAGAACTGGGCGTGCAGGTTCAAGCGGTATTGCTTATTCTTTTTGTGATGAAGAAGAAATGGAATATCTAAAAGATATCCAGAAATTGATCGGAAAAGAAATCCCTATTATTGAAGATCAACCTTATCACATGCGTGGCGCATCCTTTATTATGAGTAAGTCAACCAAGAAGAAAGGCGGATCAGGTAAAAAACCAAATTCATCATCCGGAAATGCTCCAATGAGCGGAAGTCCAAATAGACGATTTGGTAATAAAAGAAGATAAAAAACAAAAATGCTCCGAAATAAAATTCCGGAGCATTTTTTATTTAGTGGATAAGCCTTTAAACATTAAATCAGCAAGTAACTGATTTCCATTAAGATTTAAATGCACCCGATCAGTTGTGAGGATACCAGATTCTTTATTGCCTGGATTATTAGCCATATTATACTCCAAAAACGCCTTTCGTAAATCAACTAAACCGCATCCATATTTTGATGCTAGATCGCGTATCATCTGGCTATAACGATTAAGATCGCCATCCAACGAATTACTAAAATCTGTCCTTTCACCAATTACTGCAGGTGTACAAACAATTACCTTAATACCAGAGGCCTGTAGCTTTTTGATCATTGCCGTATAAAAAGCAAGAAATTTATCCGGGTCAGTTCCGGTCTGACTGCTTTGCTTATGCCAAACATCATTCACACCAATGTAAATAACTACCACATCTGGCTTTTTATCTAAAACATCTTCCTGAAATCTGAGATAAAGATCATAAACCTTATTTCCACCTATTCCCGCACCAATAAGCTCATAAGATGGGCCACCATCCTGCTTAATTTTTTCCTGCATTAGGGTAATATAGCCTCCAGGCTTTACCCCTGCTTGAGTGATTGAATCACCAAAGAATATAACCTTTAAGGGCTTTTGGATTTGCATACCACTTAATAAGATAATCATTGTAAAAGAAAGAACTATTTTTTTCATTATTGATTTGATTTGAATGATCAAAGTACAAAATTGAAATCGCAAATTATAAACTTATATATCTTTGGTGAACAGGATTCCTGTTTAACCCATTTTTGCTCTTTTTATGAGATAAGAATGTAAAACCTGATAAAAACCTGCATGAATATCGGCATCAACAAAATCGATCTTATATTGAGCACATTTCAATTTCAGTTCTTTATGATAGGAATTTACAGCCTCAAGATATGATTCTCTTACATTATTGGGATGGATTTTGAGATCCTCGCCACTTTCGATATCAATAAAATGATAAGGTCGATTATCAAACTCAAAGCCAAGCTCCATCTTATGATCTAATACATTGAAAATAATTACCTCGTGTTTATTATGCTTTAAATGCTGTAGGGATGCAAAAATCTTGTTCAGGCCTTCTGCTGACTCAGCTTCGAGCATATCACTGAAAATAATAACCAAAGATCGCTTATGAATTTGCTCAGCTAGTTGATGCATAGCAGAGGCCACATCGGTAGGATGGCCACTGCTCTTTCTATTCATCAATTTTTCGAGCTCTGAAAATAAATATTTTTGATGTGCTGTGGTTGATTTTGCTGTGGTTGTCAGTTCCAATTGATCTGAGAAAAAACTGAGTCCAAATGCATCTCGCTGCTTTTTAAACAAATACATCAAAGAAGCCGAAGCATATACAGAAAACAAGAGCTTATTAAAAAATTGATCAGGATAATACATCGATGAAGAAACATCTATTACTATTTGACACCTTAGGTTTGTTTCTTCCTCAAACCGCTTAACAAAAAGCTTATCCGTGCGACCATATAATTTCCAATC
>CAMDKO010000068.1 GCA_945901155.1 Pedobacter schmidteae | reverse complement strand
TTTGTTTTTATCAAAAACCATACTGGGGGCTAGAAAATGGTAAATAACAGGAAAAAAGATTTGACCAAACTGGCTATTATACTTGCCGGTATCCTATTGGTCAATTTTGTAGCATCCCTATTTTTTACTCGTTTTGATTTTACGGCCGAAAAGCGATACACGCTTTCGCCAATTACCAAAAACATTCTTGCTGGTCTGCAGGAACAGGTTCAAATAACGGTTTATCTGGAAGGAGATTTTCCGGCTGGATTTAAACGATTAAGAAACGCTACGAATGATCTTTTGCGCGATTTTGATTCGTATGCAGGCGGTAAATTGCAGTTTGATTTTGTGAATCCGATAAGGGGTGATCAAAAATCTCAGGAAGAATCCTACCAGCGGCTGATAGAATTGGGTATTGAGCCTACTAATCTGAGCGTGAAAACTGAAGATGGGATGTCTCAAAAAATAATTTTCCCTGCGGCATTAATCACTTATAAAGGCATTCAGATTCCTGTAAAACTAATTCAAACCAGAGCAGGAATTAGCCCTGAAGAAGTATTGAATAACTCTATTCAGAATCTGGAATATGCTTTTGCTAGTGCAATAAAAAAAGTAACCACCGGCGGGTCGGTTCGGATTGGTTTTACTGAAGGGCATGGAGAGCTGAATGACCAACAGCTTAGTGATGCAATGAAGTCATTGGGTGATTCTTACCAAGTTGGACGCGTAAATCTGGCTACTATTCCTTTTGATGGGCTTGATCGTTTAAAGGTGCTGATTATTGCCAAGCCTGTAAAGCCTTTTTCTGAAGAAGATAAATATAAAATCGATTATTTTGTGATGAATGGAGGAAGCTTGATTTGGTCACTTGACCAGGTTAATGCCGAACTCGATAGTTTACGCGGTTCAGAGGAGCAATTAGCCTTTCCTAAAAAGCTGAATCTTGATGATATTCTTTTTAAATATGGTGTCCGACTAAATTATGATCTTATTGCGGATATGAATGCAGCCCAAATTCCATTGAATGTTGGGGATGTTGGTGGACAGTCGCAAATTCAGCTTTTACCATGGTTGTTTTATCCAGTCTTTGTACCTGTTTCTAAACACCCAATAGTTAAAAACCTGGATGGGATAAAATCTGAATTTCCTGGAACCATAGATTTGATCGCTGTAAAAAATGTACGTTCAGAGGTGATTTTATCTTCTTCGCCGTATAGCCGTAAGCTGGAAGTTCCCACCATGTTATCTTTGCGAATGGTTGAACAAGAACCAGATCCAAATTTGTTTCAAAGTACTCCAATGCCAGCAGGGGTGTTATTGGAAGGAAATTTCTCCTCAAACTTCAGAAACAGGCCTATGCCACATAGAATCGCCGAAAAGGTTAATATTCCTGAAATGAGCAAGCCCGCAAAAATGATCGTTTTTTCAGATGGTGATATTTTTAAAAATCAGATTAATACTTCCGATGGGTCACCTTATCCACTTGGCTTTGATCGGTATACGCAGCAACAATATGCTAACAAGAGCTTACTTCTTAATGCGGTAGATTATCTAAGCGATGATTCAGGAATTATTGGTCTTCGCAACAAGGAAATAAAATTAAGATTACTTGACCGGGCAAAAATCAGGCAGGAAAAAACATTTTGGCAGCTCATAAATATAGGTTTGCCCATAATATTGTTAATAGTTTGCGGTATTTTTCAACATTACTACCGTATTAGAAAGTATACACGTTAAATTGTATATTTTTGTTCTTTACAAATCCACAGATATTAAATTAATACAAGTGGATATAGGCTGATTAGGAACTACCAAAAAGCTTTACTATTATTGTTTTTCAGATATTTGAATATGAGATTTATAGTTTCAACTTCTACATTATTAAAACAGCTTCAGGCTGTAAACGGGGCTTCAAGTAGCAGCACAGTGTTGCCAATTCTTGAAAATTTCTTGTTTGAGATCAAGGACGGTGTGCTCACAGTTTCTGCTACCGATCTTCAGACCAGTATGACAACTTCGCTGGCTGTGGAGTCCAAAGAAGATGGTAAGGTGGCTATTCCATCTAAAATTCTTCTCGAAACATTGAAAACATTGCCTGATCAGCCGATCTCATTTTCTGTAGATGATAAAACATTTGCTATTGAGATTAACGCTGGAGACGGAAAATATAAACTAAGTGGTGAAAATGGAGAAGATTTTCCAAAGATTCCAGTAGTTGATAATCCTTCTTCTGTGGCTATGCCTGCTTCTGTTTTAGCAGAAGCCATAAACAAAACTTTATTTGCAGTTAGTGGCGATGAATTGCGCCCCGCTATGACTGGTGTTTACTGTCAGTTAAGCCCACAGCATATAACATTCGTTGCAACAGATGCGCACAAGCTGGTTAGATATCGCCGTTTGGATACAAAATCAGATGCTCCCGCCAGTTTTATTCTGCCAAAAAAGGCTTTAACCTTACTAAAGGCATCGCTTCCATCTGATGATGTGAGTGTAGCAGTTGAATATAACAATACGAGTGCTTTTTTCAGATTTGGTAATATCAATCTGATTTGTAGATTGATTGATGAGCGTTACCCTGATTATGACGCTGTAATTCCAACAAATAACCCCAATAAACTGATCATTGATAGGGCATTATTCCTAAACTGTCTTCGACGCGTAGTAATTTTTGCAAATAAAACCACCCATCAAGTGCGTTTGAAAATTACAGGTAGCGAATTGAATATATCTTCAGAAGATATTGATTTTGCAAATGAAGCGCATGAGCGACTTTCATGCCAGTATGAAGGCGAAGATATGGAAATTGGTTTTAATGCTAAATTCCTCATTGAAATGTTGAGTAACCTCACCGGAGAGGAAGTATTGCTTGAAATGAGCAGTCCTAACCGCGCCGGATTATTAATGCCACAAACCCATGATGATGCAGAAGATGTACTGATGCTGGTTATGCCTGTGATGCTCAATACCTATGCCTGATCCTGTTCTCTAAACTATTAATTCAAAAATAGCCCGGTAATTTAGACTGCTATTTTGTTTAATTGAAAATCGAATAAGATTCATTTTTTTCTTTGATCTGCTTTTAATTTAAATAAAAGATTAGATAAGATTTTTTTCAATCGTTAATAGATACGAGCAAAATTATAACGGATATTTCATCATAAAAAAACAACTTAAATAGAAATATAAGGTGCTTTGGTCTTAGTTTTCTATTTTTGTGGCATAATTAGCGCAACACTTGGAACTCATACAGCAACTTCTCGACTTCATCCTTCATATAGATAAGCATTTAATAGAAATTGTGCAGGGATATCAAACCTGGACTTACCTGATCCTCTTCTTGATAATTTTTGCAGAAACCGGCTTTGTTGTCACTCCATTTTTGCCTGGCGATTCACTTCTATTTGCTGCGGGGGCTATAATTGCCAATCCTGAAAGTGGATTAAATATCTTTTTGATGTGTATTTTACTGATTGTTGCAGCCATTTTGGGCGATTGGGTGAACTATCATATTGGAAATTTTATTGGTCCTCTAGCATTTAGCGGTAAGTATAAATTATTAAAAAAGGAGTACCTGGATAAAACGCAAGCATTTTATGAAAAACATGGAGGTAAGACCATTATTTATGCCCGTTTTGTTCCTATAATAAGAACTTTTGCACCTTTTGTTGCGGGTATTGGTACTATGAGCTACCTAAAATTTGCAACATTTAATATTACTGGTGGAGTATTATGGGTTACTTCATTTCTATTTATAGGCTATTTTTTTGGTGGCCTACCAGTCATTAAGGATAATTTCACCTATGTCATTTTCGGCATAATTATCCTTTCTATTCTCCCTCCTGTAATTGAATTAATTCGGGAAAAGAATAAAGCAAATTCTTGAGATTAGTAAATCCTTCTCTACTATTTCTTTTTTTCATCATTATTTTAGATGAATATTAATTTTTCATTTCCTTTTTAAGAAAAGGCTTAGTTTTCTTTTCTACCAATGATTTCTCCTTTTTGAAATAGTTCCGATTCTTTTTTCAGGGTATTCTTTTCTTCGTCACTTAATTCAGTGGCTGCAAAATTTTTCAAGCTCGGTTGACCAGCATCAACCCAGGCGGAATACCAATAACTTCCGATCATAATAATGGAAGCCCGCATTTGTTTTTCAACCATTTTATTCAATGCCTTATGATAGGCAGTTGAGAATTCCTCTGAATATTGCCGTTCAACCCGGCCATTTCGCTTGCTAAAGTTGAATTTACGGTCAGAGGCTATTTGTTTGCTAAGCCTAGATTCAATGAGCAGAACAGAATCTACATAGCTATGAGAATTTCTAACAATACTCCAAGCAGATTTTAGCGGGTTATCAATATAAATTGCGCGACCTACAATGAAGTCATATTCAGTTGCAAATAATTCAGGTAATCTGCTCTCCCAAAATCCATGTATCCCGGTTTGGCCACTTTGTTGTCCGTTGTAATTTTCTGTAGTATGAAGCGGTACATGTGCATCCGAAATATAATGACCAAGGTCGGCAGATAATCTGAGGATTCTGATTGAATCACGTATTTGAAAGGCTTTTACCAATGAATAATAGGTTCTCTCAATTTGCCAGGGAACGATTCCGTTTTCCTGAAGAATTGCTTTGCCGAACTTGGCCTCAGCATCTTTCCATTTTTCGGGTATGCTGTCAAAGGGGTGTTCGCCATATCGGTCTGCATCAATAAAATGACGGGGAGCTTCTGCAGTGTCTGAATAACGGCGTTTATCAGCATCTACAGCATGTTCAGTAATGAAGACGATGTTATTTTTGTAAAATCCAATCATATCACCTGGCAATATGAATACAGCAAGTTTGTTGATCTTTTGATGTGCGAAAAACCCCCAGGAGGAGCAAAAAATACATAAGATTAGGAGCAAAAATAGGAATAGATTTCTTCTACCTTTTACAGTAAAAATGGCCGCCAAATATTTTTTTGAATAGGTTTCCGTCATTTAATTTATTCTAAAATTTTGATTATGCTTAGTTTTATGATTCGATTTGTATTCAATTTACCCTGCCGTTTTTAAAAAGTTTAATTAATTTATTTAAAGGTCTGATTCCTGATTGAACGGAAATAATTCAGGTCATAAAGTAGTTTATTTATTAAATTCAGGCTATTATCGTCCAGATTAACCGCTGATTGAAACTTTGGATAGTATACAAATCAGCATTTATCCTTTTTTTAAATTATGCTTTGAATATTAAAATAATCGGCATATATTTGCAGTCCTTAAAAGAAGGACGGAATAATAAGCTTAAGAAATGGCAAATCATAAATCATCAATAAAAAGAATTAGATCAAACGCAGCTAAGCGTTTACGTAATCGCTATCAGGCGAAAACCACAAGATCCGCAATCAAAAGATTACGTATTACTACTGACAAATCAGAAGCTACACCGCTTTTAACTAAAGTGATCTCTATGTTAGATCGTTTAGCAAAGAAGAATATCATACACAAGAATAAAGCAGCTAACAATAAGTCAAAACTGACAAAGTTTGTTAACGCTTTGAAATAATCTGAAAAGACCGTTTACTAAAAAAGGGGTTCCGTTTAATCGGAACCCCTTTTTTTTAGTATGTTTTTTTCGATGTTTAATTTATGGGCTCATATGAACATAAAATAACCATCAAAGCATGGGCTGAGGAAGATCGCCCCAGAGAAAAATTATCGAATCAGGGAAGAAGAAGTTTGAGTGATACAGAACTCATAGCCATTCTGATTGGATCAGGTAATAGAAATGAAAGCGCTGTTGAATTAAGTAAGCGTATTCTTCATGCATGTCAAAATGATCTCAACAAACTTGCCAAATTTAGCGTTTCTGATTTGTCCAGATTTAAAGGTATCGGTGAGGCAAAAGCTATTAGTATCATTGCAGCATTTGAATTAGGGAGGCGAAGAAAAGAAGTAATCAGCCCTGATCGGGTGCAGGTAAGTACCAGTATTGATGTTTATGAAGCGATCTTATCCCGGTTTAAAGATCTAAATCATGAAGAATTCTGGATTATTGTACTCAATCGAGCAAATAAGATCACATCGAGTCATCTGGTAAGTAAAGGTGGTCAGGCAGGTACAATTGCTGACCCCAAAATTATCTTTAATATAGCTCTCGAAAATCATGCTGCATCATTGATTCTGGCGCATAATCATCCTTCAGGTAATTTGAAGCCTAGTCAGGCCGATATTGAATTAACCCAAAAATTGAGGTCTGCAGGAAAGCTTTTGGATATTCCTGTATTGGATCATCTGATCATTGCGGATCAAGGTTTTTTGAGTTTTGCTGATGAA
Organism: Pedobacter schmidteae; assembly: GCA_945901155.1. GTDB lineage: Bacteria > Bacteroidota > Bacteroidia > Sphingobacteriales > Sphingobacteriaceae > Daejeonella > Daejeonella schmidteae_B. The sequence goes on along the minus strand of CAMDKO010000068.1, from coordinate 5,966 downwards.
GGAATCCTGGATTAATGTATGAAAGCTTAAATACTATCGTTTGCATACCCGATATTTCGATCCATTTTTTTAAACCCTCATCAGTTCTAATTTCCTTTCTCAAATCTCATATCTCTTTCTATCTTTGTCGTTTATCATTTTTAGAACATGAAGATCTCTTACAGGTGGCTGCAGCAATTCATTAATACGGATAAAACTCCCGAAGAATTATCCTTAATTCTCACTAACATCGGATTGGAGGTTGAAAGCATTGATACGGTGCAGACTATTCCCGGGGGGCTTGCAGGTTTGGTTATTGGCTATGTCAAAGAATGTGCACCCCATCCCAATGCAGATCGCCTAAAGGTTACTAAAGTAGATGTTGGCTTAGCAGAAGATCTTCAAATTGTTTGTGGGGCCAATAATGTAGCTGTAGGACAGAAAGTTGTGGTTGCCACTGTAAATACAACGATTTATCCAACAGTAGGAGAGCCTTTCAAAATATCTAAATCAAAGATCAGAGGTGAAGTTTCAGAAGGAATGATTTGTGCTGAAGATGAGATTGGTTTAGGCCATGATCATGCAGGGATAATCGAATTAGATGTTGATGCACGTATTGGTTCGCCAGCAAGCGCCTATTTTAATTTGGAGGATGATTCTGTTTTTGAGATTGGTTTGACACCAAACCGTGCCGATGCAGCTTCTCATCTGGGTGTTGCTCGTGATTTAGCAGCTTACTTGAAATTGCAACTAACTATGCCAGATATTTCGGGTTTTAAAGTTCAGAGTCAAGAATTGAATATTCCTGTTGAGCTTGTAGATATGGAGGCATGTCGTAGGTATTCTTCATTAAGTATAAGTGGTGTAACGATCACTGATTCTCCTGAATGGTTGAAGGAAAAACTAAACGCCATCGGTATCAGACCCATCAATAATGTGGTTGATGTTACTAATTTCGTGCTTCATGAACTTGGTCAGCCCTTGCATGCATTCGATGCAGATGCTATTTCAGGTAACAAAGTGATCGTTAAAAAATGTTCGGAAGGAACTATTTTTTATACACTAGATGATGCCGAACGCAAATTGTCTGCAGATGATCTGATGATTTGTAATGCGAATGAGCCGATGTGTATAGCCGGTGTTTTTGGTGGACAATCATCTGGGGTAAAACCCTCAACAAGCAACATCTTTTTAGAGAGTGCCTGGTTTGATGCGGTTTCGGTACGTAAAACTTCCAAGCGTCATGGATTAAAAACAGATGCTTCATTTAGGTTTGAACGTGGTACTGATCCCGAAATAACTGTTATTGCACTAAAGCGCGCTGCATTACTTATTCAGGAGCTTGCCGGAGGCCATATTTCTTCCGAAATATCTGATATATACCCGTCGCCGGCAAAACCATTTGATGTGAATATCTCATTTAGAAATGTTACTCGTTTGATCGGTAAGGAAATTGCAACAGAAGAGATACATTCAACTTTAAGCGGACTGGGTATAAAAATTGTATCCCAGGATAAGGAGGGAATGAAGCTTGAAGTGCCTGCATACAAGGTTGATGTAACCCGTGAAGTGGATATTATCGAGGAGGTTTTGAGAATACATGGTTATGACCATATTGAGATTCCTAATCAGATACGTGCATCCCTGAATTATGCCCAAAAACCTGATAAAGAGGTTTTACAAAATCAAATAGCAGATTTACTTACAGCAAACGGATTTTATGAGATTTTGTGTAATTCTTTAACAAAGATTAGCTATTCATCACAGCCAGATTTAGCAGTTAAGATCCTTAATCCTTTAAGTAGTGATTTAGATGTAATGCGTCAAAATTTGTTGTTTTCAGGCTTAGAAGCTATAGTCCATAATCAGAATCGTCGCAAACCAGACCTTAAGCTATATGAGTTTGGTAAGGTATATAGCCTTGAAAATGAAAATTACAAGGAAAATCAACGTCTTTCTGTTTTTATTACTGGAGCTAAACAAGCTGAAAACTGGAATTCAAGATCTAGTGATGCTGGTTTTTATAATTTAAAGTCTGCAGTTGATCTGATCATTAATAGGTTAAATATTAAGGGTTTGGTCTCTGCTGAAACAATCAATACGGATCTTTCTTCTGGTATTAGTTATTCCAAAGGAGAAAAGGTTTTGGTTGACTTTGGAATTGTTTCAAAAAAATCGTTAAAAAAATTGGACATTACTTCTGATGTGTTTTATGCTGATTTTGATTGGGATCTGATTGTCAGATCGGTTAGAAACAATAAGATCAGTTATACAGAGGTTTCTAAATTTCCATCTGTAAGACGAGATCTGTCTATGTTGCTTAATAAAGATGTCACGTTCGAACAACTTAAACAGATAGCTCAGAAAACGGATAAAAGTCTTTTGAAGGAAGTAAATGTCTTTGATGTTTATATAGGTGATAAGCTTCCTGAGGGCAAGAAATCATATGCGCTAAGTTTTCTGATCCAAGATGAAGAGAAAACTTTGACGGATAAGCAAATTGAGGCGCTTATGCAGAAATTAATACTTAATTTCGAAAAACAGTCAGGAGCGGAGATAAGGAAGTAAGCATAAAGTTAAAAGCATAAAGCTAAAAGCGTAAAGGTAAAAGCGTAAAACTTAATACATAGAACTTAAAACTTACTACTTAGAACTTAATACTTACAACTTAAAACTTACAACTTACTACTCAAATGACAGTCGCAGATCAGCTTAGTAAAGTAATAGATAAAACAGGCAGGTTAATAGAGCTTTGTACGGCTTTGCAGGAGGAAAATGACTTATTGAAACAGGAGAATATTTCATTAAAACAGGCTGTTGATAGCCGAAATTTATTGAAAACAGATCTGGAAGAAAAGTTAAGAGTTTTAACCTTAGCTCGTTCATTAGAAGGTATTCCTTCAACTGATTTAGGACTTAGTGAAAAAACTCTTGACATAAAGCAAAAAATTACCGAATTTGTACGCGAAATAGATAAGTGTATTGTGTTGCTTAAAAAGTAATACTTAGTGAACTAAGCTCAAATGGGAGAAATCTCCATAAAAATAAATATTGCCGATCGCGTTTACCCCTTAAAGGTAAACATGGAAGAAGAGGAAGTGATTAGAAGGGCAGCTAAAATAATTAATGATCGCATAAAAGAATATCAAGAAAATTATGCGGTTCGGGATAAACAGGATTTGTTATCCATGTGTGTTTTGCATTATGCTACAGCTACATTAAAAGCTGAACGAAAAGTAATGCATGAAGACACGGATGTAACAGAAAAGGTTTATCAATTGGATCAGCTGTTGACAGATTTTTTTTCCAAGTAGTATCGTTCTCAATATTTAAGAGCATTCAAGATTTAACCGCAGTTAAATTTTTGAGTTTCACTAGTTAAAGCTTAACACGTTAGTATTTAGAAGAGTTTAAAGATTTTTCAATTGCTTAGGCACTTGATGATCACTGAATATCTAATTCTAATGAATCAAGCTTTTACAGTACATGAAGCTTAAATTTTTGCGGTTTTTTTTATTTAAAATAATTATGGACATATTACAGATAGCACTTTACATTTTCATTGGACTTGCTTCAGGGGTTGTACTTGGACGGTTTTTACTAAGCCAATTATTCCGTAACCAGGAAATAGGAGCTCAGAATAAGGCTAAAAAGATTCTAAAGGATGCTGAAACCAATGCCGAAATTCTTAGAAAAGATAAACTTCTTGAAGCAAGAGAAAAGTTTTTGCAGATGAAAGCTGATCATGAGCAGGAAATTAATACAAGAAATAATACGATCAATCAGCGAGAGAATTCAATTAAGCAAAAAGAACAGTCAATTACCCAGAAGCTCGAAAACCTGACACGCAAGGAAGAAGAATTAACAACTGTTAAATCTAGTCTGGAAAATCAGATTGAACTGACTAAAAAGAAGCAGGAAGATATGGATGCTTTAAAGAATCAACATATTCAACAAATGGAAGCAATTGCAGGCTTATCTGCAGAAGATGCTAAAAATCAATTAATTGACTCATTACGCGAGGATGCTCGTGCACAGGCAATGATCCAGATTAAAGATATTGTTGACGAAGCAAAATTGACTGCAAGCAAGGAAGCTAAGAAAGTTGTAATTCAGACTATTCAGCGTACAGCTACTGAAAGTGCAATTGAAAATACCGTTTCGATCTTTAATATTGAAAATGATGAAATCAAAGGAAGAGTCATTGGGCGTGAAGGGCGAAATATCCGTGCACTTGAAGCTGCTACCGGCATTGAGATTATTGTTGATGACACACCAGAAGCGATCATTCTTTCAGGATTTGATCCCGTAAGACGTGAGATTGCCCGTTTGGCTTTACACCGTTTGGTAACAGATGGACGTATACATCCTGCAAGAATTGAAGAGGTAGTTGCAAAAACTAAAAAGCAAATTGAAGATGAGATCGTTGAGATTGGTGAGCGTACCGTAATTGATCTTGGAATTCACGGACTACATCCTGAACTGATCAGGATGGTTGGAAGAATGCGTTATCGTTCATCTTACGGACAAAACCTATTACAACATTCCCGTGAAGTAGCTAATTTCTGTGCAACAATGGCTGCAGAACTAGGATTGAATGTTAAAATGGCTAAACGCGCCGGACTATTACATGATATTGGTAAGGTGCCCGATGATAATCCTGAATTGCCGCATGCAATTTTAGGTATGCAACTTGCAGAAAAATACAAGGAACATCCTGAAGTATGTAATGCAATTGGGGCTCACCATGATGAGGTTGAGATGACTTCCATGATATCTCCAATTATTCAGGCTTGTGATGCAATTTCAGGTGCAAGGCCTGGAGCAAGAAGAGAAGTGGTAGAAAGTTATATCAGACGTTTGAAAGAACTTGAGTCGCTTGCACTATCCTATCCGGGCGTTGAAAAAACTTTTGCTATACAAGCAGGTAGAGAATTGCGAGTGGTTGTAGAAAGTGAAAGAATCACTGATGCAGCTGCAGAAATCCTTGCTGCTGATATCTCCAACCGTATTCAAACAGAAATGACTTATCCTGGACAGATAAAAGTTACCGTGATACGCGAAACAAGGTCTGTAGCTTATGCGAAGTAGTAATAGGTTATAAGTCGTAAGTCGTAAGTTATAAGTAATAAGTAATAGACAATAAGTTAAAAGTATATTCTTAATCCTTTAATAATAGGATTTGAATTTTAAGCGTATTTAAACCTAAAACTTATAACCTACAACCTACAACTCCCTTAGATATGCAAAAACAAGCAGAATCACGCCTAGTTGATGTTTACTTTGATAAATATTCTGAAAGTCATCAGAACCATACCAATGAACTTATTCACTGGATATGCGTTCCAGCTATCGTTTTTAGTTTGTTTGGTTTAGTTTGGGCCATTCCCTTTCCATATTTGGAGTTTCTAGGGAAATATAATGGCTATGTCAATTGGGCTTCCTTTTTAATCGCTTTTGCAATTTATTATTATTATAAATTATCACCAGTACTGTCTTATTTCATGCTTTTGCTGATGATGTTATTTTCAGCTGGGATTGTTTCTCTTGAGACAATGCATAATACCGCAGGCTGGCCCCAGATGTGGCAGTTTTGCCTTGGTATTTTTATTATTGCCTGGATCGGACAGTTTATTGGTCATAAGATTGAAGGAAAAAAACCTTCCTTTTTAGACGATATAAAATTTCTCTTAATTGGGCCAATCTGGTTACTTCATTTCATTCTGAAAAAGGCAAAGATTAAGTATTAAACATTCTCATAATCTAATAAAGAGATTTGTTTCAAAATTTCAAGATCTTGCTTATATTCCTATTGTAATAATTTTTTTCATAAGTGGCTTTTATTTCCACGGTGGTCATTTTCATCTAAAGTATTTTTTTCTTAGTTCTTATAAATTTAAGCTAGTTTATTTGTTCTCTAAACTAGCTTAAATTTGCCCTATCTCCTCGTTGAAATGCTTCCAGGAATGATCTTATTGTAAATTCTA
>CAMDKO010000067.1 GCA_945901155.1 Pedobacter schmidteae | reverse complement strand
GATTGGATTTGGTATTTCAGATCAGAAAAGTTTTAATAAAGCTGCTGAATATACCCGCGGAGCTATTGTTGGTAGTGCTTTTGTAAAATTTTTGGATACTGAAAATGCCTTGCAGCGAATTCCTGAATTTATCAATTCAATTCGCCCCTAATTCTAAGCTTCTTTAGGTGAAACCATTGTTTTTTTATGATTGAGAGAGCTCAAAAATACATATCCTGATATTCCAGCCAGGACAGAAGAAACAAGAATTGCGAATTTTGCTTGAATTTGATATTCAATAGTACTAAATGAAAGTAAGGCAATAAATACTGACATGGTAAAACCTATTCCTGCAAGTAGGCCGAGGCCAAAAATATGTTTCCAATTTACTTTGTTAGGTAATTTTGCCATGCCTAACTTTACTGAAAGCCATGAAAAAAGACTTACTCCAATTGGCTTACCCAATGCTAATCCGCAAATTATACCTAGTCCAAGTGGACTACTAAGGCCATCAATCATTTTATTTTCAAAGCGAATATTAGTATTTGCAAGAGCGAAAATAGGCATGATCAAAAAGTTTACAGGCCTCACTAAAAGGTGCTCTAATTTTTCAAGAGGCGACTCCTCTATAACCGTATTTGTAGGAATGGTTAGGGCTATCAATACCCCCGCAATAGTAGCGTGAATACCTGAATGGTGAACAAAATACCACAAAATGATGCCCGGAATGATGTAATAAATAAGCTTTTTTACCCCAAATCTGTTTAGTGCTATCAATGCTATTAAAATTCCTGCTGAATATAAAAGTTGCATCCAATGCAGTTCATTTGTATAAAATATAGCGATGACAAGTATGGCACCTAAATCATCAGCGATTGCAAGTGCCGCAAGAAATATTTTTAACGAAGAGGGAACGCGTTTTCCCAATAGCGATATAACCCCTAGTGCAAAAGCAATATCTGTAGCCATTGGAATACCCCAGCCATCTATAGTTGGAGTGTTTGAATTGATCAATGCATAAATACTGGCAGGGAATATCATTCCGCCTAATGCAGCAAATATTGGCATAGCAGCCTTTTGAGGGCTTGACAATTCACCTTCAATAATCTCGCGTTTTATTTCCAGTCCAACAAGAAGGAAAAAAATAGCCATTAGGCCATCATTGATCCAAAGTGATACGGAAAATTCTAAGGGTATGGCTAAGCTGCTGAATCCAATTTTTGTACTCAGTAAATTCTCAAATGCTGCTCCTAAATTTGAATTTGCGATGGTAAGCGAAACGATAACGCAGATAATCAGAATCACTCCGCCAATCTGTTCGGACTTTAAAAAATCTTTAAAAGGTTTTAAGTTTATTGCTTGAGCCATATTCACCAAAATACTAAAATAATTCAGGGCTTTATTTTAAAAAAGCAATAAATTATGCTTGATAGGACATTTTTAGTGGTTTAATAAGCTGATCATATAGGATTTTTAATAACTGATTTTCAGACATTGCTCCAGTTTGCCTTTTCAGGATAGATATTAATTAGCATATATAAAAAACTAAAATAAAATGCGCCCTATGTATTCAAGATGCAATGCAAGCATGAATAAAGAATATGCAAAATAAAAAAGCGAAATTTAGTTATATATCTTAAAATTCAGCATTTTTTGGAGTTCTCGGGAATGGAATAACATCTCTGATATTCGTCATTCCGGTAACAAATAAAATCAGGCGTTCAAAACCTAAACCGAATCCGGCATGTGGTGCTGAACCAAAGCGCCGAGTATCCAGGTACCATGACATATCTTCAGCAGGAATATGCATTTCCTTCATTCTTTTTTCTAGGTTCTCTAGACGTTCTTCACGCTGCGATCCACCTACTATTTCGCCAATACCAGGGAATAAAATGTCCATTGCTCTAACCGTTGATCTTCCTTCCGTATCTGGTTCATTCATGCGCATATAGAAGGATTTGATGTCAGCAGGATAATCGGTTAATATTACTGGTTTCTTAAAATGTTTTTCTACCAAGAAGCGCTCATGCTCTGATTGAAGATCAGCCCCCCAGCCTTCGATCAAATATTTGAATTGTTTCTTTTGGTTTGGCTTGGAGTTTTTAAGAATAGTGATTGCTTCTGTATAGGTGATTCTTTCAAAGTTATTTTCCAGACAGAAATTAAGTTTTGTCAGAAGATCGGATTCAGAACGCTCTGTTAGAGGTTTTTGTTTTTCTTCTTCTAGGAGCCTATTCTTAAGAAATTCTAGTTCGTCTGCACAATGATCTATGGCATATCCAATCAGATATTTAAGTAATTCTTCAGCAAGATCCATGTTATCATTCAGATCATAGAAAGCCATTTCTGGCTCAATCATCCAGAATTCTGCCAGATGGCGTGTTGTATTTGAGTTTTCGGCCCTGAATGTTGGTCCAAAAGTGTAAATATCTCCAAAAGCCATAGCGGCAAGCTCGCCTTCCAATTGCCCGGAAACAGTTAGATTGGTAGCTTTACCAAAAAAATCTTCTTTATAATTTACTGTGCCATCCTCATTGCGTGGTATATGGTCAGGATCAAAAGTTGAAACCCGGAACATTTCTCCTGCTCCTTCAGCATCAGAAGCAGTAATAATAGGGGTATGCATGTATACAAAGCCCTTATCATTAAAGAATTTGTGTACAGCGTATGCCAATGCATGTCTTATTTTAAAAACAGCATTGAACGTATTCGTACGAAAGCGTAAATGTGCAATTTCACGTAAAAATTCCAAGCTATGTTTTTTGGGTTGCAAGGGGAATTTATCTGCATCACTATCACCCAATATTTCAAGGGAATTTACTTTGATCTCAATTCGTTGTCCTTTTCCTAGTGATTCTACTATTTCGCCATTGATGGATATTGCAGCTCCAGTTGTGAGCCTTTTTAGGAGGCTTTCTTCAAACGAATTAAAATCTACAACTGCCTGTATATTGTTAATAGTTGAACCATCATTCAGAGCAATAAATTGATTGTTTCTGAATGTTCTTACCCATCCCATTACAGAAACCTGTTTTCCGAAATCGCTGGAAACTAAAAGATCTTTAATTCGTGTACGCTTAGCCATTTTTTTTGTATGAATTGCAAAAATACAAATCGTTCTGTTAACCACAAGATAAAGCCTGCATCTTCTCAGAAGTTATTTATTTGCATTTTACGAGATCGTTTTTAGCAAATTCAGAATCATAAAAATCCTGTTTATTGCCGAATGAATTGGTAATGTAAACAATTACTTGTGCGATATCTATATCTGCCAGTGTCTGGTTGCCAGGCATTATTCCATCGTAGGCTATATTATTTACCCTAACTGTTCCAGTTTGCCCATTTCTAATTATACATGCTAATTTATTTCTTTTTAAATTAAGATAGCTACTGTCAGTTAAAGGCGGATATAAAGTGCCTAACCCTTTTCCATCTGATCCATGGCAGTTCTGGCAATTCTTTTCGTAAAGGCCCTTGCCATTAACATAGTAACGTTTAAAGTTTATACTTGTCTCATTTTGGCATGATTGGATCATGCTTGTAAAGGCAATAGTTAAAAAAATAAAATAAATGAGTTTATTCCTCATTGTCAAACTCTTCTTTCAGCAATAGTTCCATGTCTTTCATTAATTGATTAACCTGATCTTCCTTGGTACCATCATACGCTCCGCGGAGCTGTTTTTTGGTATCTACTAAAATAAACCATCCCTGATGAACCAGCCCCTGTGGATCAGCGCTGTCTTCAAAGGCAGATACCAGGTAGCTTTTTGCTGCTATGCCGAAAATAGAATCACGGCTTCCATGAACAAACTCCCATTGATTGCCTTCTATACCCAGTTTTGAAACATAGGATTTTAATTTTGATGGCAGGTCATATTTTATATCTATAGTATGGGAAAGGAATTTAACTTTTGGATTACCCTTGAATTTAGTATACACGTTTAACATATTACGGTGCATAATCGGACAAATGGTATTGCATGAAGTAAAAAAGAAGTCTGTTACATAAATTTTATTGTCGAAATCTTTATTTGTAACTGGAATACTATCCTGGTTAAAATAACTGAAAGCAGGAACTGTTTGATAAATAGTGTCAATTAGTAGTTTCCCATCTACAGTTTTCTCTACCGGTTCACGCTCGCCTAAAATAGGAAGTTTTCTTTCAGATGTATTCACACAAGATTGAAAAATTAAGCTAGCAATTGCAACTAAAACAACTTTTTTCATAGTGCAAATATACTCTGATTTTTTGGAGTGCTTATTCAAAAGGCTGAAATTTTCAGCCTTTTGAATAAGTTTAATACACGGAATTTGTGAAATACATTTTAAATTTAAACCGCCAGATCTTTCATAATGCTTTCGATCTTTTCTTCAAGAAGCTTGTCCTTTTTGCTGAACTCATTTTTATCAGGAAGAGCAGTTTTTACGCTGCAATAAAATTTGATTTTTGGTTCTGTGCCTGATGGCCTTGCAGAAATAATACAACCATCTGCTGTAATGAACTGTAATACATCTGATTTTGGATAATTCAGCGTTTTTTCAGATCCAGTTAACAAGTCAGATTCTTTTCCAAGTTCATAATCTTTCAACCTCACTACTTTTGACCCACCCAGTGATGATGGCGTATTGGTTCTGAAGCGTTCCATAAGTGCTTTAATTTCTTCAGCACCAGTTTTGCCTTTTTTGGTTATAGAAACAAGTTTTTCCTTATAAAACCCATATTGCTCATACATATCTAGCATGGCCTGGTATAAACTGCTTCCCTGATCCTTATAAAAGGCTGTCATTTCTGCGATAAATGCACAGGATATTACAGCATCTTTATCTCTAACAAGTTCACCAACTAGATAGCCATAGCTTTCTTCACCTCCTGCAATAAAAATTTTCTTTCCTTGGAGTTCTGTTATCAGGGCTCCAATCCATTTGAATCCGGTTAGGGTTTCGTAGAAGCCTACATTCTTTGATAATGCAATATCCTCGATCAGCTTAGTGGTTACAACGGTTGATATCACATATTCATTTCCAGTAATTTTTCCTTTTTGTTCCCAGGCACTTAGTATATAATTGATCAATAAGCTGCCCGTTTGATTGCCATTGAGTAAAATAAACTCACCTTCATTATTTTTAATTGCAATTCCAACACGATCAGCATCTGGGTCTGTAGCTAAAACAAGATCAGCATCAATATTTTTTGCTTTTGCTAAGGCTAAATTTAGCGCCTCTTTTTCTTCAGGATTTGGATAGATAACCGTTGGAAAATTCCCATCTGGCGTGGATTGTTCTTCAACAATATGGATATTTTCAAATCCAAATTTCTTTAAAGCAGCAGGAACCAGGGTAATGCCTGTTCCATGAATAGGAGAGTACACGATCTTGAGATCTTTTTGTCTTTCAATAGCCTCCATAGACATGGAAAGCTCTGTTATCTTATCCAGATATAAATCGTCTAAACTTTCATCGATCAGCTCAATATTATTTTCAATTCGATTAAATTTAACCAAATCAATCGTGCTAATGGCAGAAACTTCATGCATAACCATTTGGTCATCTGGTGATGTAAACTGACCGCCATCCCATCCATAAGCCTTATATCCATTGTATTCTTTTGGATTATGGGATGCCGTGATCATGACTCCGCTTTTACATCCTAAATGCCTGATAGCAAATGAAAGTTCAGGAGTAGGTCTTAATTCCTTGAAAAAATGTACATGAATTCCATTTGCTGAAAACACTTCGGCTGTTATCTGTGCAAAATAATCGGATTTGTTTCTACTATCATGAGCAACCGCTACACTAATTTTTTCGCCAGGATATTTTTTTAGCAGAAAATTTGATAGCCCCTGCGTTGCTGAACCGATAGTGTATTTATTAATTCGATTGTTTCCTGGACCCATTATTCCTCTAAGTCCGCCTGTTCCAAACTCAAGATTTTTGTAGAATGAATCAGTAAGTTCTAGAAATGACTCGGAATTCAGTAATGAATTGATTTCATTTTTTGTATCCCTATCATAATTGCCTTGAAGCCAATGATTGATTTTATTTAATATGGAAGTTTCCAGCTCGTGCATAATTATTAATATTTAATTGTGTTTATATCCGATCAGAAACGATCAATGGTAAACCCGCCAAATTAAATTTTGCTTGACATGAAAAATAGAATGCTTTTTTCTATTTTTAACAACTAATTGCACAAGTATAAATATCATTTATTGCAATTTAAAATTCAAGATTAAATGAAGGTATTAAAGTTCGGTGGAACATCGGTAGGAAGTCCCGATCGCATTAAAAAATTATTAGACATTATTAACCCTAAAGAAAGGCAGATAGTTGTTCTTTCTGCTGTTTCGGGTACTACAAATAGCCTTTTAGAAATTTCTCAGGCTTATCTTGCAGCTGACAAACAGAAAGCCGCCAAACTGATCGATGCATTAAAAGGTAAGTACGAAATTTTCATAAAAGAACTTTTCGCATCTGCCGAAGGCTATGACCACGGTAAGGATCTTATTGATTATCATTTTAATTTATTATCATCTTTTGCCAATGAGCATTTCACAAGTATAGAAGAAAAGGTTATTCTTGCTCAGGGAGAACTTATATCAACCACACTTTACCATATTTATTTGAATGAAATTGGCGTAAGTTCAATACTTCTTCCTGCTCTTGATTTTATGAAAATCGATGAGGATAATGAGCCGTTAATTCCTTTTATTTCTGAAAATTTGCAAATGCTTCTTGATAAATATCCTGAAGAAACCTTATTTGTTACTCAGGGTTATATATGTCGTAATTCGTTTGGAGAGATCGATAATTTGCGTCGTGGAGGCAGTGATTATACTGCTTCTCTAATTGGAGCAGCAATTGTAGCTGAAGAGATACAAATATGGACAGATATTGATGGTATGCACAATAATGATCCAAGAATTGTAAAGGGTACAAAGCCAATCGCAGTTTTATCTTTTGATGAAGCTGCTGAACTTGCCTATTTTGGTGCTAAAATACTACATCCACAGAGTGTATTTCCTGCTCAAAAATATAAGGTCCCTGTTCGTTTATTGAATACAATGGAGCCTAAAGCATCTGGAACTTTGATCACTAATGAGAGTGAGCGGGGAAAGATCAAATCTATTGCTGCAAAAGACGGCATTACTGCGATTAAAATTCAATCTAGCAGAATGCTACTTGCTTACGGGTTTTTAAGAAGGGTTTTTGAAGTTTTTGAACGTTACAAGACCCCAATAGATATGATCACCACTTCAGAAGTAGCTGTTTCGGTTACAATTGATGATACTCAGCATTTGGAGGAAATCATGAAGGAACTGACTAGTTTTGGTACTTTTGAGGTTGATTATAACCAAACGATTGTTTGTGTTGTTGGTGATTTCGGTGTAGAAAAACATGGTTTTGCAGCACGCGTACTAGAGGCAATTAAGCATATTCCCTTACGTATGATCTCCTATGGCGGGAGTAATTATAATATTTCTATATTAGTTAAAGATGGGGATAAAGTTGAAGTGCTGAGATCTTTACATAGCCGTTTATTTGAATAGAATACAGATCTGCTAGCACAGGTATAAATATATATATGTTAAGTAAGGATACGATTTCGCGTTTTGAAAATTTAGAAACACCATTTTACTATTATGATCTGGCACTGTTAGATCAGACTTTAGAAACCTGCAGATCATCCGCAGAAAAATTTGGTTTTCATGTGCATTACGCATTAAAAGCTAATTTCAACGAGCAGATTTTACATGCTGTCAGGAAGATAGGTTTTGGGGCTGATTGTGTTAGTGGAAATGAAGTAAAAAAAGCGATTGAAATTGGTTTCGATCCCGGAAAAGTTGTTTTTGCTGGAGTAGGCAAATCGGATAAAGAGATCATTGAAGCTTTGAATAACAATATTTACTGTTTTAATATAGAGTCGGTACAGGAACTTGGTATTATCAACAGACTTGCAGCTGATCGTGGAAAAACTGCCAAGGTTGCTATTCGTATAAACCCCAATGTGGATGCACATACTCATCAGTATATTACTACCGGGCTTGAAGAAAATAAATTTGGTGTGAATCAGTGGGAGCTTAACTCCTGCATTGAACAGCTGAATGCTTGTCCAAACCTAAAACTTATTGGCATACATTTTCATATTGGTTCCCAGATTACCAATTTAGAGGTTTTTAAAAGTTTGTGTGTTAAAGTGAATGAGCTTAATTCTTGGTTTGAAGACCATGGTTTTCAACTGCAAATTTTAAATGTTGGCGGCGGCTTTGGTGTTGATTATCATACGCCTGATGAAAATTCAATTAACGATTTTCTGAGCTATTTTACAATTTTTAATCAGTTTTTAGAGCGTAGAAATCACCAGGAAGTTCATTTTGAATTAGGAAGAGCGCTGGTTGCACAATGTGGAAGTCTGATTAGTAGGATACTTTACGTGAAAAATGGACTTAAAAAGAATTTTTTAATTTTGGATGCCGGAATGACCGAATTGATGCGGCCCGCTCTTTATCAGGCATTTCATAAGATAGAAAACATTAGCTCACTAGCTAATAATATTCATGTTAAATACGATGTAGTTGGGCCTATTTGTGAAAGTACAGACTGCTTTGGCAAAGAGGTGGAACTTCCCGAATCTGTTCGAGGTGATCTTATTGCGATTAGAACCGCCGGTGCGTATGGAGAAGTGATGTCTTCGGGGTATAATCTCAGAGAACGCGTTAAATCAGTTTACTCCTGATGTAGATTAATCTGATCATTCTATTTGGTGGTGCATAGTAAATTAGCAGAATTTCCAATTCCTGTTAATCGTTATAGTTTACTAATTTTATTCAAATGCATTCAATCCGGTTATATCCATGCCTGTAATGAGTAAATGAATGTCATGAGTTCCCTCGTAAGTTACCACTGATTCTAGGTTCATCATGTGTCTCATTATCGGATATTCGCCAGTTATACCCATACCTCCAAGTATTTGTCTTGCTTCACGGGCAATAGTTATTGCTGTTTCTACACTATTCCTTTTTGCCATTGAAATTTGAGCAGGACTAGCTCTGTTTTCATTTACTAATACACCTAAACGCCAAACTAGAAGCTGTCCTTTTGTTATTTCTGTAATCATTTCAGCTAGCTTCTTTTGTTGAAGCTGGAAACCGCCAATTGGACGTCCAAACTGAATCCGCTCTTTTGAATAACGAAGCGCTGTGTCATAACAATCCATTGCTGCACCTAAGGCTCCCCATGCTATTCCATAACGAGCTTGATTCAAACATCCTAATGGACCTTTTAGGCCTTTTATATTTGGTAAAATATTCTTTTTAGGCACTTTTACATTATCAAAAACCAGCTCGCCACTTGCAGAAGCTCTTAAACTCCACTTACCATGTATTTCGGGTGCGCTGAAGCCCTCCATTCCTTTTTCCACTATTAAGCCACGTATAATTCCTTCTTCATCTTTTGCCCAAACAATCGCAACATCAGCGAAAGGAGAATTTGATATCCACATTTTAGCTCCATTAAGCAGATAATAATCACCCATATCCTTTATGTTAGTGATCATACTGCCAGGGTCGGAACCATGATCAGGTTCAGTCAATCCAAAGCAGCCCATGAATTCGCCAGAGGCGAGTTTTGGGAGATAATACATTTTTTGTTCTTCAGACCCATAGGCATAGATAGGGTACATGACCAATGAACCTTGTACAGAGGCTGTAGAACGAATTCCTGAATCGCCTCGTTCAATCTCTTGCATGATCAATCCATACGAAATGTAGTCTAGTCCGGCTCCGCCATACTTTGTCGGAATTGTAGGCCCGAATGCACCAATTTCTGCAAGTCCCGGAATCAGATGGTTAGGAAATAAAGCTTTTTGAGCAAAGTCTTCAATTATTGGACTCACTTCTTTCTTTACCCAGCTGCGAGCACTATCCCGAATTAACTTATGCTCCTCGCTTAATAGATCATCTATAAGATAATAATCGGGTGCTTCATAAAGATCTTTTTTGGATGATCTGTGAATCGAATTGCTTTCTGAACTTTGCATAGACTTTGGTTAGTTTTTCAAAATTACTAAAATAGGTTTGAAAATTTGATTGTAATACCATTCAATCAAACAGCAATATTTTAAATGAAAATTAGTTCATGAATTCTATAAAAGCAAAGAGTAGTATATTTTTATAATGCTTGGGTTAATTACATATTCTGAAAAAAAATCGAAAAAATTTGTCTTAACATCACTCATCTAATAATCCATTTTAATAATAGTTTAATATCTTTATGATATGATTTGGAAATTGGTTAAAGATGAGTTGCCTGAGCAGGCAAAAGATGTATTATTATTTGATGGTGGTCAAATTTATTTTGGTTTTTACAGTGAGATCTATAATAAGTTTGTAGTTGCAGATGATAAGGTTGATTTAGAAGATTTTACTCACTGGATGACTTTACCTGAATTTCCTTCAAAATAAGTCTTTTTATAAACAAGGCTTTAAAGATACCTTGTTATCTAAATTTTAAGGATTGTAATGTTATTTTCATGAATAAAATCAAATTTTAACATGAAAATACTTATACATTCCCTAAAATAGATTTGCACTGAACTATTGATTGAGGATATCAAATCTTATACTACAAGATTTTCCGCTCATTTTGTTTACTGGGTTGTTTTAATTCTGGCGGGGTTGATGAAAGTTCACCATTCTCATTTACATAAGCCATCATGTCTTCTAATTTTCCGCCTGTAGAATTTTGTTGACGTTCCTGTTTACGATGTTCTTTATCTTCCTTCTTTTTCGCTCTGTTTTTTTCGAGTTGCTTCTTCATGAAGGTAGCCTGTGATTTAGCCATATATTGTAGTTTTAAGTAAAAAATTACTATCCGGTTATATTTCGCTGCTGAAAGATAAAGAGAATTCGACTAGGAGAATTAATCAGGTTAAGGATTTGCTGTTTATGAAACAGTGATGTCCGATATCCAGATTTGACGAATTGATCTGCAGGTGTGAATAAGGAATAGCTAATGCTTTAGCTACAAATTTACGAATTTTAGAGGAGAAGGGCAAGTAATTAATTTTTAACTTGTTAAAACTATCAGATAATACAAGAATTTGAGATTAGACTCGTATTATGAGTTTATTGACCTATTGAAATTATTAACTCAAATAAAAACTATCGCTGAACTGACAAGAAGCTATAAAGCAATGCCAGTTCAGCTATTTTTTTATAAAATGGTATTCGAATTAAGATTCCGTTCTTTTAGAGATTTCTTATCCAGATATTACGAAAACTTATTGGTTCACTTGGGTCACCATGGTCTTGCAATTTTATTGGGGATGGTCCGTGTTTTTTATAAAATGGAGCACCAATGTATACTGTTTCTCCTTTTATCTCAACATTGTTCTGTATAAGAATTCCGTTATGTAATACTGTAACTCTGGCTGCAGATTTCAAGCTACCGTCATCATTAAAAACAGGCGCACTCCAAACGATATCGTATGATTGCCATTCTCCAGGTTTTTTAGATGCATTTACTAGAGGAATTGCTTGTTTGTAAATACTTCCAGCCTGACCATTGCTGTAAGTTAAGTTATTATAAGAATCAAGTAATTGAAGTTCATAACCTCTATCTCCTAAGCCAGTTGAAGCCAAAAAGAGTCCACTATTGCCTCGTGCTTGCCCACTTCCGGTAATATTTGTAGGGATTAACCACTCAATATGTAGTTGATAATTTGAAAAGGATTGTTTTGTTTCGATACTCCCAGTCCCTTTATTTACTGTAAATATATTGTCTTTAACAGTCCATTTTGCGTCTGATTTGTCTTTAACAGTTAGCCATTGGTTGAGATTCTCTCCATTGAACAGAATGATTGCATCTGCAGGTGTGTTTTTAAAACTCACTATTTTAGGTACTGGCGACCAAGCTTCTGTATCTTTTGGGTTCGCGCTTTGTTGGGCTTTCACACTATTAAAAGCAAATATTAAAATTGCATTGAACAAAAATGTACGTTTCATAGTTAATTTTTTTCGAAAATAAATCAATAAAATAATTCTGAAATGAAGGTAATATTTTCTAATCTAATTCTTGTTTTATTTATTCAGATGGTACATTCATCCCATATGTGCCTTAAATAATATATTTTTGTATTTATGGGAACAATCAGTCAAAAAGTTAGTTTAGAAGGTGCTCGATTTTTTTCGTTTCATGGATTTTATCCTGAAGAACAAGTATTGGGTGCTGAATTTATTCTAGACATTGATACTATGCTGAACGTATTTGGTGATGGAGAAGATGATTTATCTAATACAGTCAATTATGCACGCTTGTTTCAGATCGCATCTGA
>CAMDKO010000066.1 GCA_945901155.1 Pedobacter schmidteae | reverse complement strand
TTGTACCATAGGTGATAATGTGATCATACATTCTGGTGCTATCATAGGTGGTGATGGTTTTGGATTCGTGAAAAATACAGAAGGATCATTCAAGAAGGTAAGTCAGATTGGAAATGTTATTATTGAAGATGATGTAGAAATTGGTTCGAATACCACTATAGATAGGGCTACAATGGGCTCAACCATTATCCGTAAAGGTGTTAAATTAGATAATCTGATCCAGATTGCACATAATGTTGAGATTGGAGCCAATACAGTGATTGCAGCTCAGACAGGAATTTCAGGAAGCACTAAGATTGGTGAGAACTGTATTATTGGCGGTCAGGTAGGTATTGTAGGACATATTAGTATTGCAAACGGAAGTACTATCGGAGCAAAATCGGGCGTTAATAATACAATCAAAGAAGAAAATATGAGCTGGAATGGTGTTCCTTTAACATCCTTAAGAGATTCTTTAAAGGTTCAGGTGCTTACCAGACGTTTACCTGATCTGGAAAAGAGGATTGAAGAACTTGAGAATATAATTAAAAAAGATTTATTGTGATCAGTTTTAGGCTGTACAATTCAATACTATGAATTTAAAACAAAGAACAATTAAAACTGAAATATCTGTAACGGGTGTTGGATTACATACTGGTAAGTCGGCAACGATGACTTTTAAGCCGGCACCAGAAAACCATGGATATAAGTTTAAGCGTATTGATCTTCCGGGTTCACCCATTATAGATGCGGATGTAGATAATGTTACCGATACCTCAAGGGGTACCACAATCAGTCAGAATGGAGCAAGCGTAAACACTGTTGAGCATGTATTGGCCAGTTTGGTAGGTACCGAAGTTGATAACGTGATTATTGAGCTTGATGGGCCTGAAATCCCAATTATGGATGGAAGCTCGATCATGTTTGTAGAAGCTCTTGAAAAAGCTGGATTTGTTGATCAGGAAGCTGATCGTGAATACTACAGTATACCTTATAATATTCATTACTCCGAGCCCGATCGTAAGGTTGAAATGGTGGCTATGCCATTGGATGATTATAGATTTACCTGCATGATCGACTACAATTCACCGATATTGGGTAGTCAGCATGCAGCAATCACAACGCTGTCAGAGTTCAAGAAAGAAATCGCATCCTGTCGTACATTTTGTTTTCTACATGAGTTGGAAATGCTTTTAAAGCATAATCTGATCAAAGGAGGAGATTTGAATAATGCAATTGTAGTGGTTGATAAGCAGGTTAGTAGGGAAGAACTAAAAAACCTGGCCAAACTCTTTAACCGCGATGATATTGATGTGGCTAAAGAGGGTATTTTAAATAATATTGAGCTTCGACATCAGAATGAGCCTGCCCGGCATAAACTGTTAGATATGATTGGTGACCTTGCCCTTATTGGAGTTCCATTGAAAGGACATATCATGGCTGCAAGACCTGGGCATGCTGCGAATGTGGCATTTGCCAGAAAAATTAAAGCACAGATAAAAAAGGAAAAACCCAAAAAGCATTTACAGATCTATAACCCCAATTCAACCCCATTATACGATGTTGTACAGATCATGAACATTTTGCCGCACAGACAACCATTTTTGTTCATTGATAAAATTCTTGAGCTTTCAAAAACGCATGTAGTAGGTGTGAAAAATGTAACAATGAACGAAGAGTTTTTCAAGGGCCATTTCCCAGGTTCTCCTGTATTTCCGGGTGTAATTCAGATTGAGGCTATGGCACAAACTGGAGGAATTTTAGTCTTGAGTACTGTTCCAGATCCCCGAAATTATCTAACTTATTTTTTAAAGATTGATAAAGTAAGATTCCGGGCACAGGTTTTACCGGGCGACACCATAATTTTCCGCTGTGATTTGATGGAGCCTATCCGGAGAGGCATTTGCCAAATGAAAGGTGTAGGTATGGTTGGAGAGAAAGTTGTTGTTGAAGCAGAGATGATGGCACAAATAATCAGAATTAAAGAAAGCGAAGCAAGCGTATGATCCAACCCTTAGCCTATATCCATCCCCAGGCAAAAATTGCCGAAAATGTAGTAATCGAACCATTTGTAACTATTTACGGTGACGTTGTCATTGGCGAGGGTACTTGGATTGGATCGAATGTAACTATAATGGACGGAGCCCGTATCGGCAAAAATTGCCGTATTTTTCCTGGTGCAGTTGTTTCGGCACCACCACAGGACATGAAGTATAAAGGCGAAGCTTCAACGGTTACTGTTGGTGATAATACGATCATCCGCGAATGCGTAACCTTAAATCGCGGAACCGCCCTTGATAAAAATACAACCACCATTGGCTCCAACTGTTTGCTTATGGCTTATGTTCACGTTGCTCATGATTGTGTTATTGGAAATAATGTAATTATCGCTAACTCAGTGCAATTAGCAGGCCATATTGAAGTTCAGGATTTTGCCTTTATTGGAGGCGCTTCTGCAGTTCATCAGTTTGTATCAATAGGCGCCCATTCGATTATTTCGGGAGGTTCATTGGTTCGAAAGGATGTACCACCATATACCAAAGCAGGTCGTGAACCATTATCATATGTCGGAATAAACTCTGTGGGATTACGACGCAGAGGGTTTTCTTCTGAGCAGATCAATGAAATACAGGGTATTTACCGTACCATTTTCCTTAAAAAATTAAATATTAGCAGGGCTCTTGATATTATTGAAACTGAACGTGAACCAACTGAAATCCGTGATGAGATTCTTGATTTTATCCGCAATTCTAACCGGGGTGTTATGAAAGGTTTTGGTAATTCTTAATACCTGAATTCATTGAATTTATATCCAATATGAAAATTATCCTGGAGCAGATTGGACGTCGATTTAACCGCGAATGGATTTTCAGGAACATGAACTATGAATTTGAAATTGGAAATTCTTATGCTGTTCTTGGCGCCAATGGCGCTGGAAAATCAACTTTATTGCAAGTTATTTCAGGAAGCCTAAGTAGTTCTGAGGGAAAGATCAGCTATTTGCATGGTGATACCCTGATCGATCAGGAAAAAGTCTTTATCCATCAGAGCATGGCTGCACCTTACCTTGAGCTGATTGAAGAGTTTACACTTACAGAACTGATTGACTTTCATTTCCGTTTTAAGAAATACCGTCAAGGTTTAAACAGACAGGGTGTTATTGAGCTCCTAGGCTTGAAAAATTCAGAATTCAAAGCCATAAAATATTTTTCGTCGGGCATGAAACAACGACTTAAACTTGCCTTAGCTTTTTGTTCGGATACCGCTTTATTATTGCTGGATGAGCCAGCTACCAATCTAGATCAGCAGGGCCTTGATTGGTACCTTAGTTTAGCTTCAACATTTTCTTCTGATCGTTTGCTCATTATTTGTTCAAATCAAGAGCAGGAATATGGTTTTTGCAGTCATCGGTTAAACATTGCAGATTATAAATAGGGTTCACAATCTGGAAATCTAGCGATCCTGTATCGACTGTTTTCTTTGGAAATTTAATAAAATGCAAGTATCTTCGAACCTCGAAATAATCCAATATTATCATGGCAAAAGCGTCAGAAATTAAATCAGGAAACATTTTACGTTACAACGGCGAATTAGTGACTGTAGAAGAAATTATTCACCGCACACCCGGTAAGGGCGGCGCTTTTTATATCGGTAAACTTCGTAATATCCGTAGTGGAAAAATAGTTGAAGCAAGAATGGGCACTGATGAGCAGGTAGAAATCTGCCGAGTTGAAACCAGTGATTACCAATATCTTTATGAAGAAGGTGATTATTTCGTGATCATGGATAATACTAGCTTCGAGCAATTTAGTGTAGAAAAAAGTCTTTTCGGTTCTGCAGCAAGATTCTTGAAGGAAGGAATGAATGTGATTGTTTCATTTGAAAGTGAAGAGCCAATCATGGCACAGGCACCATCAAATGTTGAATTGGAAATAACCTATACTGAGCCTGCTGTTAAAGGTGATACCTCAACAAATGCATTGAAGAGTGCAACAGTTGAAACCGGCATTGAGATTCGTGTCCCTCTTTTTGTAAATCAGGGAGATAGAGTAAGAGTAGACACTCGTACTGGCGATTATATTGAAAGGGTTAAATAGTTTAGTTTAGGTTGATATGACGGTCTTTTCATAGGTGAAGAGGCCGTTTATTTTTATAGGCTTTTCTGGTTTAATGATCAATTCAAAAATCACTTTTTTAATTTCGACCCTGAACAAAGTGAAGGAACTTAGCTGCTACGAAAGCAAAATTCTGCTAAGAACTACGAAGGTCCCTCAACTGCTGAAGGGCAGGTTTCGGGATGACATTTGCTTTAAATTTTAATTAATTTTTTTTAAAAGCGCTATGCACGTGTCATCCTGAACAGCAGGCAGGCAATGCCGCACAAAAGGTTTATGAATCTGAAGCACAATTTTTTTATCCTCCACGCTAGCTCCAAAGGAGTCCTACGGACACAGACCTTTAATAACCGATCTTCCGCCTTGTCCCGATAGCTATCGGGAGTGTGCGGCAATTACAGTCCCAGCCCTCGCAGAACCTTTCATAGCAGCAGGCGCAGCGGTAGCGTTTTGGTTCTTTTTTGCTACAGAAAAAGAACTAAGCCCCCGCGGCTATGAGCGGAATGAAATATATGAATGCTTGGTACACCAAGCACTACAAAAATTCCGGGAGTCATAATTGATTTTTTAAGAAAAATTTTTAAGCGCTGTGCACGTGTCATCCCGAAGCTTTTTTTCCTGTTTATCATATTGTTTTTTACATTCGTAGTGTGGATAAAGCTACTCTGCGAAAACAATATTTAGATAAACGTCTGAGTATCTCCCGGTCGCGGTTCTTGATACTCACCGATGATCTGATGGATCAAATCAAGCGTATCGATTGGTCTCAGTTCCGAACGATTCATATTTTTTTGCCGATCAGAAAGAATAATGAAGTAGACACCTTTTCTATTTTAAATTATTTTAAGCAATCTGAACCACAATTGCAACTAGTAATTCCAAGAACAAATTTTAAAAATTTTGAAATGGAGAACGTGCTCTATGATCATGATTATACCCTATTTAGTAAGAATAAATATGATATTCCTGAGCCAATTCATGGTAAAATTATCTCCAATGATCAGATTGATCTTGTTTTTATTCCTTTACTAGCCTTTGATAAACAGGGTAACCGGGCGGGTTATGGTAAGGGTTTTTACGATCGTTTTCTTAGAAATTGCCGTCCCGATGTTAAAAAAATGGGAATTTCTTTCTTTGACCCAGTTGATGAGATCAGCGATTTGAATGAATTTGACATCAAACTTGATTCATGTATTTGTCCGGATAAGATCTGGAAGTTCTGATTACAGATCTAGTTCCAGCAATACCGGGCAATGGTCTGAATGTTTGGCCTCAGGTAATATTGCAGCACGTTTAAGTTTATCACGCAATCCTTCAGAAACCAGATTATAATCGATTCGCCAGCCCAGATTTTTATTTCTGGCATTTGCTCTAAAACTCCACCAGGTATAATGATGGGGCTCCGTGTTAAAATGTCGGAATGAGTCGATATAGCCACTTTTTAGAAAATTTTCCATCCATTCGCGTTCTTCGGGAAGGAAGCCTGAAGAATTCGCATTTGATTTTGGGTTATGGATATCGATCGGTTTATGACAAATATTATAATCGCCTGAAATCACCAGATTGGGGTAATCAAGCTTTAATTTATCGGAATAGTCTTGAAAATCTTCTAAGAACCGGTATTTGAAATCTTGTCTATCTTCACCACTGGATCCTGAAGGGAAATAGGTGCTCATAACTGATACGCCTTCAAAATCTGCTCTAATTATTCGCCCTTCGCGGTCATAATCATCCATTCCTGAAACATATTCAACATGTTTAGGGCTTATTTTAGTAAAAATGGCCGTGCCGCTATATCCCTTTTTCTCTGCCGGGTTCCAGTAATGTTCATATCCCAGCTGTTCGAGTAGAATCAGGTCTGTAATTTGCTCGGGCGTAGCTTTGATCTCTTGTAAACAGATCACATCCGGGTTTGCGGCTTTTAACCATTCCAACCAGTTTTTGCTTAATGCTGATCTTATTCCATTGACATTATAGGTTATTATTTTCATAGCATATTAAAGCGTATTGTTTTTTAAGCCCAGTTTCTTTTCTAGTTTTCGTGCTTCCCCTTTTTTGAGATGACTAACTTCCATTGAGACATCTTCTAGCGGACGATCTGTTGGTGATTTTTTCACAGCAGCAATAGTTTCGATCATTTCCATTCCTTTGACCACTTCGCCATAAACAGTATAGTTTTGATCCAGGTGTGGAGTACCGCCAAGCTCTTTATAAACTTTGCGCTGCGATTCAGGTATTACTCTGTTCTCCATTCTTTTCTTCCGGATATCATCCAGCGTTTCATCTGTCCATTTTTTGCCCTGAACAATATAGAACTGGCTGGCACTTGATGCTTTTGCCGCATTATTATCGCGAGCCGCAGCTAAAACTCCTTTTTTGTGAAATAAGCTATCTCTGAATTCGGCATCTACCCGATACCCCAGATCGCCTTCACCCAATTGCTGACCTTGCTTTGCAGTTTTTGAATCTGGATCTCCGCCCTGAATCATAAATTCCTGTATCACTCTGTGAAAAAGCGTACCGTTATAGAATCCTTCTTTGGCAAGTTTTAAAAAATTGTCGTGGTGTTTGGGAGTTTGGTTGTATAACATGATGATACATTCTCCCTTATTTGTTTTTATCCTCACATAATCATGTTTTGGCTTTGCCATTGTGGCGGATATAAACAGTATCAGAGTTAGTGTAAGATATTTTTTCATTTATTTCAACTTTGAATTAATGGCAATTAGTGTTTTTATTCTCAATTGTTCTCAAAATAGGTAATCATCAATGAGCGCATGATCATTTCCTGTTCAAGAAGAGTATATGCAGGAATCTGTTTGACCAGTTTCCAATGAGGCCAGCCATCCTGATCAACCCCTTCTAATTCATAAAAACCAAGTTCACTGAATAATCGGCAATTAGCAATATGCATGAGTTCTTCTTTTTGTCTTTTGCTAAACTTTGAGGGACCTTTTCCAAGTTCCTGTACACCGATTAGGAATAGCATTACTTTCATGTCTGGAAGATCTGAATCAAAATCCGTTGAGATCTTCTCTTGAAGTTCAGTCCACTTTTTATTTATTTCTGCTGGTGTCATATACAAAAGTCTGTAAAAAAATGGAATATATGACTTAGGAAATTATCTGAGTGGAGGAAATTATGGGAATTCTGAACTGAAATGGAACTTGTAATTGCGATCAGCCCTTTGCTTCGTCTTACCTTCTCGCAAAGACAATCTAATCAGACATTGCTCAATTTCCTATGGTCGGTATTACCGAGCACGCGATATGTGTTTGCTTATGGTAAAGGATAACACCAACAATAGCAAAATCTCCCCACCTTGAACTTTCATTTCAAGTAGTATATTTGTTTATGCAAAAACCAATCGTTACCGTTTTATTGGCCTATGGAATGTCGGGTAAGTTATTTCATGGCCCATTTGTACATGCACATACAGGATTTGATTTTAAAGGTGTACTAGAACACAATACCAAAAAAGTAAAGGCTGATTATCCGGATGTAAAAAGTTACGATACGCTTCAGGAAATTCTTGATGATCCTGAAATAGAGCTTGTAATTGTTAATACTCCAAGCAATACGCATGTTGATTATTCCAGAAAGGCCTTGTTGGCAGGAAAGGATATTCTGGTTGAAAAACCATTTGCTCCAACTGTAGAAGAAGCCCGGGAGATTTTTGACCTTGGAAGGAAGCTTGGTCGAAAGGTAATGGTTTATCAGAACCGCAGATTTTCAAGCGATTTTGCAGTAACAAAAGAAACAATCAATAGTGGTAAGTTGGGTGATATCATTGAGATTCATCTGCGCTATGATCGTTATCGTGCAGAGATAGGTCCGAAGGTTTTTAAAGAAACCCCACTACCTGCAGCAGGTATCGTTTATGATCTTGCCGCTCATTTATTAGACCAAACCATTTGCATATTAGGTAAGCCAACAGGATTTCGCAAAATCACCGGAGTTTTCCGCAAGAATTCACAGGTTGAAGATTACGGTCATATTCATCTTAAATATCCTAATCAGGTCAATGTTTTTATTACCACCAGTTTACTAGTTGCAGACCCGCTGCCAGGAATAATAATTAATGGAACAAAGGGTTCATTTGTTAAAGCATTCTGTGATAACCAAGAAGATCAGTTAATTGCTGGTATGAAGCCAGGAGAAACCGGTTTTGGTGAAGAAGAAGCAGGAAAGGAAGGTAGACTTACACTCATAAGTGATCAGGGCGTTAAAACTGTAGAGCTCGTGCCATCCATTAAGGGGAAATATATGGACATTTTTGAAGCGGTAGTTCAGACCATAAGAAATGGAAAAGAATTTCCTGTTAAAGAATTTGAGATTTTGGCACAGATCGAGATTCTGGAAAGTAAATCAGCTTTTTAGGCTTTATTCAAACCCAAACGCTATACACTTAGGAATGGCTTAGGCTCAGAATATTTTCTACCATGAATCCTATCAATTTTGGTTGAAAATATTTCCAGAGCATATCATGGTATGAAACAATATATTAGGCCGAGAGCATTCTATATTTTTACAGCTCTATTATTTATTAATTTGGTATTGATTATGCTTTTGTCTAATTTTGTTTCGAATAGTTTATGAAAAGAATTAGAAAAACATTTAGCTTTTACCTGTCAGTGTTCCTGCTGCTGGCTTTTTCGGCTGTGTTTCTCCCTTTAGATGTATTTCATAATCACGCTCCGATTCCTCAATCATCTGCTACTGAAAAGCTAAATTCAAGTACTTCTCATGAGCTAAATGTTCAAAATAAGACCGATTATTGCTGGGTTTGTGCGGTACATTTTGACAAAACCTTTACCAAATCTTCTTTTGTCGAAAAAATAAGGCTATCGCCTGTTATGTCTGTGTTTCTTAATAATGAAGTCACAGGATATGTTGTTGAATTACTTCTTTCTAGTTTAAGGGGCCCCCCTTCAGAATAAATTTTTATTTCTTTTGTGATACGCTCATTTTTGAGTGCTAATCTTAAATATTCCAATTTCGAGTATTTTATTAATCTATAAAACATCTAATGCAGTTGTTTTATAATTAAATTTTCTTGACGAGAATTAATTTATAGTTATTTAAACTATATGAAAAACCTATTAAAGGCGATAAAAATCAGTATTTTTTGTTTGATTGCTTTATTCATTTTTGAGGATGAGGCAATTGCACAGGAATGTAATTTTCGTTTAAGTGGTATTATTTACGATGGTACAAATCAACAAATCTTGGCAGGTGCCACTGTTTCTATTTTGGGTACTGATAAAATAGCTATAACGAATAAATCTGGATTATATCGTTTTAGTAAACTTTGTGCAGGAACTTATCGGATTAAAATAACTCATGTAGGTTGTGTCCCTTTAGAAGCTAATTTGGTCGTAAATTCTGCTGACCTAACTAATCAGAGTTTTAACTTATTACATTCTACCGAGCAGCTCAGTGAAGTACTTGTAAGTTCTAAATATGATTCTGATGTTAATTCAATTAAATCAAGCTTAACAGTTGAAGAAATGCAGAAACTTAAAGGTGGAACTTTAGGTGAGATGTTAAAGCAGTTGAGTGGAGTATCAGTTTTACAAACTGGAAGTACTGTTTTTAAACCTGTTATACACGGATTGCACAGTCAAAGGGTATTAATTTTAAATAATGGTGTCAGACAAGAAGGGCAGCAATGGGGTGCAGAACATGCTCCTGAAATAGATCCTTTGGTAGCTTCTCGTTTAACAGTTATCAAGGGTGCTGGTGCACTTAGATACGGCTCTGATGCTATTGGGGGTGCTGTTTTGGTTGAACCGCGTAGTTTAGATATAGATACTGGGCTACGTGTTGAACTCAATTCAATTTATTCCTCAAATAACAGAATGGGCCTTTTTAATTCAATTATTGAACAAGGCATTAAAACAAAAAATAGTGCTTGGGCCTGGCGATCACATTTAACTTATAAGCGTGGAGGAAATGCTCGCACCCCAGATTATTGGTTACATAATACCGGTGTTCAGGAGTTAAATTATTCACTGCATGCAGGTTATCAGCGGGATAATACTAAGGCTGATATCTATTTTAGTGCATTTAATACTAAAATTGGGATCTTTTGGGGCGCGCACATTGGGAATTTGACAGATTTAGAGAATGCAATTAAGAATAAAACTCCTTTATTTAATATAGATGAGTTCGATTACCAAATTGGCAGACCAAGTCAGGAAGTATCTCACTATTTAATTAAAGCGAAATTAACTCAGGAATTAAGCAAGTACCGGAGAATTAACTTTGTATTGTCGCATCAGGAAAATTTCAGAAAGGAGTTTGATCGCGCACTCATTGATAATAATCCCGAACTTGATCTAAACTTAGGGACTACCACCGCAGATATTAATTTCGAGACTGACAGATTTTCTAATACAAATCAACAGTTTGGTTTTACAGTTCAAAGACAAGCCAATGTTTGGAGTGGTAGTAGATTCTTTCTACCTAATTATACAAATCTATTGTTAGGATTATATGGTATTAGAAAATGGGATAGCAATGATCTACAATTTGAAGCGGGTTTAAGATATGATTATCGTAGTCTTGAGGTATTTAGGAATCAAAATGGCCAAAATTTCCAAATAGATAGGCAATTTAATAACCTTTCTTCTTCTTTTGCTATCAATTATGTTCCCAATAACAATGTAAGTTGGTTGAATAATTTTTCTTTGGCCTGGAGACCTCCTCATGTTAATGAACTATATGTTAATGGCTTGCATCATGGTACTGCTAATTTTGAAATTGGGGACCCCAGTTTAAATAGTGAAATCAGTCTGAAATATACAAGTCAGTTAAATTACCAGTGGAATAAGGACACATATTTTGATTTAACCCTGTATACTAACTACATTCAGAATTTTATTAATCTGGTGCCTGTTCTACCTGCTACACTTACCTTGCGTGGTGCATTTCCAACCTTTCAATTTAAACAAGCTGATGCCTTGCTAAGCGGGTCAGATTTTACTTTTAATACTGCTTTAAACCAATCAATATCATATAGACTTAAAGCTAGTGTTTTAATTCCGCGTAATTTAGAATCTCGTTCATGGTTGCAGCAAATGCCCGCACCGCAAATCGATCAGGAAATTTCATGGTATTTTTCACCCGGTAAAAAAGGCAATTATATATCAACCAATGCCTTATGGGTAGCCAGGCAGCGCTTTATCCCTGATAATTTTATAGATTATCTGGCTCCACCAGGAGAATATTTACTTTTCAATCTCAATTTCGCAACAGATTTACGGTTAATGAAAACACCTGTTAGTCTGGGTGCTAGTGTTTTTAATTTATTTAATGTTCGCTATCGCGATTACATGAACCGTTTCAGGTATTTTTCGGATGAGGTAGGAACCAATGTTGTAATTAGACTTAAAATCAATATATAATTATGCTTAAAAAATATATAATTGGAATGTGGTGTATTGCTCTTTCAGTAAGTGCAATATCCTGTAAAAAGGCCAGTATGGCTAATAATGAATCGGAGCATCAAGCTATAAATAGGATAGAGATGCTTTTTAAACAAGGTGGCACTACTGTATCCACAATAGTTGCCGAAGATCCGGATGGTGATGGAGGTAATCCACCTTCCAGGATTGATAATATAAACTTAGATATTAATAAAATCTACGATGTTGAAGTGAAATTTTTCAATATCAGCAACGGTGTTACTAAAGATTTAAGCTCTACTATTCTTCAGCAGGCCAAACAGCATGAGGTTTATTTTATCATATCAGGATTAACATTGCCTGTAGAAAAGAAAGACAAGGATGATAATGGTTTTCCCATTGGCTTAATCTCACAATGGAAAACAGGAAATGCAGTTGGTAAGGGCACGGTATTATTAAAACTAATGCACAAACCCCTAGTTAAGGGTGCTAATGATGATCCCAATAAGGGACATTCAGATATAGCCATTAACTACACTTTAAATGTAAAATAACAAATAACCAATAAATTAAATTCTAAAAAAACAATTATGAAAAAGTTAACACTTATTGCCCTTTTAATTACATCTACTACTATGGTTTTTGCACAGGCGCCTAAATTCGGTTTTAAAGCAGGCTTGAATTTAAATAATGTGAGCTCCAATGATGAAGAATTAAATGAAGAATTAGGCGGACGTACCAGTATACATTTAGGTGTGATTACTGATTTTACAATTAGTAAATCCTTATCATTTCAGCCACAATTATTATTTAGTGGTCGTGGTGCAAAGGAATCTCATGGTGATCATTCAGATGTTTATGATTTTAATTCATTAGAGTTGCCACTTAATTTTGTCTATGGAAAAAATTCTTCTAAGGGCGTTTTTGTTGGTATGGGTCCATCATTAGGATATAATCTTAATGGTAAAATTAAAGGACACGATGAAGACCCAGAAAACATTGAATTTGGATCTGGAGAAGGTCAAATTAAGCGTTTTGATATAGGTTTAAACGCCTTACTTGGATACAAGTTCTCACAAAGATATTTTGTTTCAAGTAATTATTCTTTAGGTTTAAGTAATTGGAGTAACTCTAGTAATTCAACATGGAAAAATAACATAGTTGGAATTTCAATAGGTTATTTTCTTAAGAAATAAGCTTTAAACCTGG
>CAMDKO010000065.1 GCA_945901155.1 Pedobacter schmidteae | reverse complement strand
GGTTAGATTAGGTTTACGTTTCTATTTTAATAATTTTTGGTAATATTTAATGAATCCACTCAATAATTTTCTTGTAGTTTCAGTTGATAGTAGAACTTGATTAAGTTTGGTTTGGTCAATATAATTTAAATCAAAGCTAAGATACGATTGAGTTTCTAATTCATAAAGTGATCCTCTTGAGATATGAAAGAATTGAATACTATCTTTTGGATAGTTTCTTCCACAGCCCTCAGCAATATTTGATGGTACAGATATTGCACATCTTCTCATCTGATTAATCAATCCGAATTGTTCCTCTTTTGGAAACTCACTTGTGAGTGAATAAATATCTTTTGAAAGTTTTCTCGCTTCCTGCCAAACATTTAAATCTTTATACCTTTTTTCTGATTCAGCCATTTTGAATAATTGGTTTTGCGAAATAAATTACAACCAATATTCAACTTACAACCAATTATACCTTTAAATCAATAATTCATACCGTTTACTAATTATCAACCTACAGATAACAGATAACAGACAACTGATAACTATCGGGTGACAACTTTTTGATTCAGCCATTTTGAATAATTGGTTTTGCGAATAAATTACAATCAAAATTCTACTAAAAGCAATTATACCTTTAAATCAATAATTCATACCGTTTACTAATTATCAACCTACAGATAACAGATAACAGATAACAGACAACTGATAACTCAAATCAATATCCCAAATTCGGACTCAACCACCGCTCCACATCCTCCAGTGGCATATTCTTTCGAACAGCGTAATCTTCTACCTGATCTTTACTGATCTTCCCTAATCCAAAATAGCGGGACTGAGGGTGGGCAAAATAGAAACCGCTGACTGCTGCTGTTGGATACATTGCAAAGCTCTCAGTTAAGTGTATAGTGGTTGAATTTTCTGCATCCAGAATTTCAAATAAAGTTTCTTTTTCGGTATGATCTGGGCATGCAGGGTAACCTGGCGCCGGACGGATGCCGGTATATTTTTCCTTGATCAGTTCTTCAGAACTTAATAATTCATCGTGCGAATAGGCCCAGAATTCCTTTCTTACCAATTCGTGCATACGTTCTGCGAATGCTTCAGCAAGTCTGTCGGCAAGTGCTTTGACCATAATACTATTATAGTCGTCATAATTTTTTTCGAAAACGGCAACCAGTTCATCACAACCAATACCGGTTGTTACAGCAAAACCGCCCCAATAGTCGGCAATGCCTGATTCTTTGGGTGCAATAAAATCAGATAAAGCATAATAGGGTTCACCCTCTGCTTTCTCTGATTGCTGACGCAGGGTATGGATCGTTTTATAAACCTGAGTTCTGCTTTCATCAGTATAAAGTTCGATATCATCACCAACAGAGTTAGCTGGCCAGAATCCAATAACACCTTTAGCTTTCAAAGATTTATCAGCGATGATCGTATCCAATAACACTCGGGCTTCATCGTATAATTTTTTGGCTTCAACTCCAACAAAATCATCTTCAAATATGCGTGGGAAGCTACCTCTTAGTTCCCAGGTATGGAAAAATGGCGTCCAGTCGATATATGGAACCAACTCTTCTAAAGAAAAATCAGCAAATATCTTAGTTCCTAAAAACCTTGGTTTTTGAACTGCTTGAAGACTCAGGTCTAATTGAAATTTTGCTTTTCTGGCGTCTTCAATAGTTTTGAATTGTTTGTCAGACTTCTTATTTAAATGAGCCTCTCTTGCCTTATCATATTCCTCTCTGATGGTGTTGATATAAGCATCCCTATTATCATCACTCATTAGCGTGCTGCATACGGTTACACTTCTTGAAGCGTCGAGAATATGTACTGCCGGTCCAGAATAATTGGGTGCTACCTTTACTGCTGCATGGATTCTGGAGGTTGTTGCTCCTCCAATAATTAGCGGAATAGTAAATCCTTGTCTTTCCATTTCTTTTGCAAAATGCACCATTTCGTCAAGCGATGGAGTGATTAGTCCACTAAGTCCAATAATATCTACATTTTCAGCTTTCGCTGTATCTATGATTTTTTGTGCTGGAACCATCACGCCAAGGTCAATCACCTCAAAGTTATTACATGCCAGAACAACTCCAACGATGTTTTTACCGATATCATGAACATCCCCTTTTACGGTTGCCAATAATATTTTTCCGGCGTTTTTGCGCTGATTACTATCTGCATTGTTCAGTTTTTCCTCTTCGATAAAGGGCAGTAGATAGGCTACTGCTTTCTTCATTACTCGGGCAGATTTAACAACTTGTGGAAGAAACATTTTTCCTTGCCCGAACAAATCACCTACTATTCCCATTCCATCCATCAGGGGTCCTTCGATCACTTCCAAGGGTTTATCGTATTTTTGGCGAGCCTCTTCAACATCATCGTCTAAGTAATCAATGATACCTTTGACAAGGGAATGCGAGAGTCTTGATTCGACACCATTTTTACGCCATTCTTCATCTTTTACTAGTACTTTACCCGTCGTTTTAATGGTATCTGCAAAATCAACCAGGCGTTCAGTAGCATCCGGTCTGCGGTTAAGCAATACGTCTTCAACCAGTTCGAGAAGGTCTTTAGGGATCTCTTGATAAACCTCTAGCATGCCGGCATTCACAATACCCATGTCTAGCCCTGCTTTAATTGCATGGTACAAAAAAGCAGAGTGCATTGCTTCCCTGACCGTATTATTGCCTCTAAATGAGAATGAAATATTACTCACTCCACCACTAACTTTTGCTAGAGGAAGGTTTTGTTTGATCCAGCGTGTAGCCTCAATAAAATCAACGGCATAATTGTTATGTTCTTCCAGACCAGTAGCAACAGTCAGGATATTCGGATCAAAAATTATATCCTGAGGTGGGAAATTGACCTCATTAACTAAGATATTGTATGACCTCTGACATATTTCTTTACGTCTTTCTAATGAATCGGCCTGACCGGCTTCATCAAAGGCCATAACCACTACCGCAGCACCATATTGACGGATCTTGCCAGCATAGGTTTTAAATGCTTCTTCGCCCTCTTTTAGGGAGATAGAATTCACAATTCCTTTACCTTGTAGGCACTTTAATCCGGCTTCAATCACACTCCACTTAGAGGAATCGACCATGATTGGAAGTTTAGAAATATCAGGTTCTGAGGCAATAAGATTCAAAAATTTGACCATGGCTGCTTCAGAATCAAGCATTCCTTCGTCCATGTTCACATCAATAATCTGGGCACCACCTTCAACCTGCTGGCGTGCCACAGCTAAGGCCTCATCAAAATTTCCGCTTAATATAAGTTTAGAGAATTTAGGAGATCCGGTAATGTTAGTCCGCTCACCAATATTCACAAAATTGGTCAGGGGTGTTAATGTTACCGGTTCAAGACCGCTAAGCCGCATAAAAGGTTCTGGAACAGGAGGAACCCTGGGAGGGAATTTCGCTGCTTTATCAGCAATACATTTTATATGTTCAGGAGTTGTGCCACAGCATCCACCAACAATATTAACAAATCCATTTGCCATAAAATCTTCCACTAGGTGGGCGGTTTCATGTGGTAATTCATCATAAGCCCCAAATTCATTAGGAAGCCCGGCATTGGGATAAGCAGAAATAAAACAAGAAGCTTTTGCAGAAAGCTCTTCGATATGTGGGCGCATATCTTTTGCACCTAGCGCACAATTCAGTCCGATGCTTAGTAAGTTAGCATGATTTAAGGAGTTCAAAAATGCTTCAACGGTTTGGCCGGATAAGGTTCTACCGCTGGCATCAGTTATGGTTCCTGAGATCATGATATCGATCTTTTTGCCACTTTCATTTTCGTAGTTTTTTGCTGCGAAAAGAGCGGCTTTGGTGATCAGGGTATCGGTTATGGTTTCGAATAAGAGTACATCTGCACCACCTTCAATTAGTCCTTTAACCTGTTCATAATAGGCATCCACAAGTTCATCAAATGTTACTGCCCGATATCCGGGATCATTTACATCTGGCGACATAGAGGCCATTTTAGTTGTTGGGCCTAGGGCGCCGGCAACAAAACGAGGTTTTTCTGGATTTTTGAGAGTATACTCTGTTGCAATTTCTTTGGCTATTCGTGCACCTTCAAAGCTCATTTCATACGAGAGGTCTTCCATCTGATAATCAGCCATGGAAATACGTTGAGTGCTGAAGGTATTGGTTTCAATAATATCGGCACCTGCTTCCAGGTATTCAGCATGGATTGCTTTTATGATGTCAGGGCGCGTTATATTTAAGAGGTCATTATTGCCTCTAACATCACATGGGTGATCTTTGAAACGTTCACCTCTGAAATCTTCTTCTGTTAATTGATAACGCTGGATCATGGTACCCATGGCTCCGTCAATTACTAGTATTCGTTTTTTTAATTCTTCTCTAATCATTTAGTCATTTTGAGATATGAGATATGAGATATGAGATAAAACTGATTAAGTGCAATGATCGCTGCACTAAAAAAGTCTGATATCTCAGATCTAATGTCTAATATCTATTACAAGCTTATATTCGAAAAGTCGGTATTCATTGACTTTAACTTATCTTTTCTCACATGTGTGAGATAGAATGTAGCACCTTGTTAGCACAGGTTGCTAAGACTTCGCAGGGTCTAATCCCTCCGTCTTTCTGAATAAGCAGTGCAAAAGTGCAAGATAATTTTATGAAATGCAAATAGATGTGTTATCAGTTGTCAGTTGTCAGTTATCAGTTATCAGTTAACAGTTGTCAGTTGTCAGTTATCAGTTATCAGTTAACAGTTGTCAGTTATCAGTTGTCAGTTATCAGATTTGGGTACGTTAGTCAGACAACAGTTAACAGACAACTGGAGCCAAGAACCAAGAACAAAGACTGTGTGGTGCTAATTGAAATTTTCTGCTTCTTTCATACCTCATACTTCATGCCTCAGACAACTAGAGCCAAGAACCAAGAACAAAGACTGTTTAGTGCTAATTGAAATTTTCTGCTTTTTTCCGACCTCATACCTCATACTTCAGACCTCAAACAACAGACAACAGACAACTGAATCAAGAAGAAAGGTTACGAAAGCTACCTCCGAGTCGTTAAATTTTAGCCTTAGATTATTTTGACCTACGAACAGTCTGCCCTCTTTTTTCTGGTAGGTATTATTAAAAAACGTGGTTAATATTTTTTCTTTTTTTGACCTTGGCGATTGTCAAAAAAATTTAATAGAATTATTTTACTCCCAGATATTTTGTAGAAAATGGTTATCTGTTTGACTATAACAAAACCATGAATTCCTTTTTCTGCATTTTCTAGGGAACCAATCTCAGGGAATTCAATTAAAATGTCAAGAAAATCATAAACTTTCTTTACAAAAGCACTTGTCACTTTTTCTCCCCATTCTCTGCTTAGGCGGTCTAGTATGTTATCGAATTTTTTGTCAGCTCTTTTTGACCAAAAGATTCCTAAAGCCACTTATTATGCTTTTTTTGAATTTCGGAATGCGAAATAAGATTTTTTGGATCATCAGATTCGATGTCGGAAAGTAATAATTCTTCTTGTTCCTCTTTAGAAAGTCTGCTCCATAATTGACCATCAACTGAATCTTTTGTTCTAGACATTAATCCAAAAAATTTATCGAGTATTCTATCATTATCGATGCTTTCAATCAATTGATGAAAGTTATTCTTAAGTTGAGAGGTTTCCATCTAGTATTTTTTTTTAAAGGTATTAAAAAGGCAAATATTTTACAAGGACAGTTTCGTACCATGTTTGCTAAATCTGGCTAACAGACAACAGGAACCAAGAACCAAGATCAAAGAACAAAGACTTTATAGTGCTAATTGAAATTTTCTGCTTCTTTCATACTTCCTACCTCATACTTCAGATAACAGATAACAGACAACAGTTAACAGATAACAGATAACAGACCTTTACTTTTTTCCGCCAAATAAACGGAGTAACATCAAAAACATGTTGATGAAATCAAGATATAAGGTCAATGCTCCCATAATCACCATTTTATTTGCTGAGGCATCACCGTATTCAATTCCGGCAGCAATACGTTTAAGTCGCTGCATATCGTAGGCAGTTAAACCCACAAATAGAGCAACACCTATGAAGCTGATGATATAATCTAATTGGCTACTTCCTAAAAAGAAGTTGACTACGCTTGCAATAACGATTCCTACTAAAGCCATCATCAAAATGGGGCCGAATTTGGTAAGATCTTGCTCAGTGGTATAACCTGCAAAAGCCATTACTCCAAATAGGAGAGAAGCGGATATAAAACATCCTAAGACCGATGAGGATGTATAAACCAATAAAATATAACTTAAACTTATGCCGGTTGCTGCAGAGTACAATACAAAAATTAATGCCAATGCTGGAAATGAAAGCCGGTTCATTC
The DNA here is from genome assembly GCA_945901155.1 of Pedobacter schmidteae. Taxonomy (GTDB): domain Bacteria; phylum Bacteroidota; class Bacteroidia; order Sphingobacteriales; family Sphingobacteriaceae; genus Daejeonella; species Daejeonella schmidteae_B. Next base: position 6,654 of record CAMDKO010000065.1, on the reverse strand, counting down.
CGAATGACATGACCAAAACAAAGGCTAGCGGCGCAAACATGGCTATTGTTCCAAGGGTAGTTCTTCCTCCAGTTTCGGTATCGATTAGCATGCTTAATAAAGCATCATCCGAAGAGAAAGACCATGCGAATCCTGCAGATAGGGCAAGCGCAATGAACATCCATAAAAATACATTGGGTAGAAAGTTTCTAGAGGTTATTCCACTTTCACGCTGCACTATCGGCTCGTTGTTATACTGGTATACTGTTTCTTTTTGTGACATCTTAAAATTGTTTTTACCGAATTTAATACAATTGATCTTTACTTGTGTTATCCGAACGTAAAAGTTTACTAATAATTCCCCCTTATTACTTATAACCTACTACTTATAACTTAAAACTTCCCCCTAATCCAGCCTTCTACTTAATTCCCTTTCAACATTTTTAAATAACTGTATTGGTTTCAGGTTACGCCATGCCATATCATCGAGGTTGCCACCAAGATTGATATAATAATCAATATTATTTCTTTTGAACTCGCTGATTACGTGTTCTCTAAAGTTTATTCCGGCTATCCAGCCATCTTCAACATCCTGGAACCATTCTTCATAATAACAATCATCAGAAGAATGAAAGTTAAGGATGTTCTCTCCAATTAATATGAATTTATTGAGCCCTTCATCAACCATCAGCTCAATGATTTCTCTTTTCAGCGTCATGATATCATTATGTAGGGCATCATTCCACTCTCCTATAAATTCAATGATTGAAAATCCCAGATCATAGTCGGAATATAAAACCTTAAGGTAGAGCGTTTGAGATCCAAAGAAATCCCATTGCGGGTGGATCAGGTAATTATAAATTTGCTTATCAAATTCAAATTCGTTGTATTTTGTATCAACAAATGGCGAAAGGGGATCTTCAGAAGCGATATAATCGTCTCTCCATCTGTAATATGGTTCTATTTCATGCATAGGAAATTGCCGGATTATAATTTTGCTGGAGCATTTTCAACGGCCTTACGTACGCTTCCGTAGGTATCAAGTAAGGTTTGCGCAGTTTTTTCATCCAGGTTTGTTTCTTTCATCACCATATTTACGGCACGTTCAACCAATTTTACGTTGGTTAGTTGCATGTCAACCATTTTATTGCCTTTAACCCTGCCAAGTCTGATCATTGACGTGGTGCTGATCATATTCAAAACCAGTTTCTGCGCAGTTCCTGATTTCATGCGTGTAGAGCCAGTTACAAATTCAGGCCCAACAACTACTTCGATCGGGTATTTTGCGACGGCAGCAACTGGGCTACCTGCATTACAAACAATGCATCCAGTTTCTAATCCATTTTCATTGGCTTTTTTCAGACCACCAATCACATAGGGTGTTGTTCCAGAAGCTGCGATACCAATCAAAACGTCTTTATCTGAGATATTAAATTCCAGAAGATCTTTCCAGGCTTGTTCTGAATTATCCTCTGCATTTTCAACTGCCCTTCTGATAGCCTTATCTCCACCGGCTATGATGCCAACAACCATATCAAATGGAACGCCATAAGTTGGCGGGCATTCAGAAGCGTCCAGAATACCAAGGCGACCACTTGTGCCAGCGCCAATATAAAACAGACGACCTCCCTTGCTTACCTTATCAACGATCGCATTCACTAACTTTTCAATTTCGGGAATTACTTTTTCTACAGCTAATGGTACTGTTTTATCTTCATTATTAATGCCATATAGTAATTCTGAAGTTGACATCTTATCGAGATCGGTATAATTTGAATCCTGTTCAGTAGTTCTATTCATTTTCATTTTTTATCAACTACAAAAATCGGAATATTATCTAATAGCTTATAGTATTTATTATTCATTATTCTATTACTAAGAATTTTATCTTCAAAAAATTAGATTACATGTTCAGAATCTAAGAAAGAGCGTTCAAATAGTTCTGCTTTGAGGAAGATTAAGATAAATAGTAGTCAATTAGAAACACCTAGGATTGCAATTAAAACATAGCTGAAAGCGTTGCTTGCCCACAATTATTTTGGGGGATGAGTGATATGATAACGTTTTAAAGTCTGACGAGTAGGGTATAGATCTGGTCGCGGGAGTTATTCAAAGTTTTTGCTCTTTAGTTTTACTGCTTGATCGAATCAACCTTTAGGGTATCCTGAATTAGAGAGTCGGCCTCAATCGCTGAATTCAGCATCGAGTCGGCAACGGCAGCTTCCTTGATAGAATCCTGTCTGTCAATTTCTCGCTGATCTGTACTATTACAAGCCGTGATTACTAGTGCTGTTGCGCAAAGTGTAAATAATGTTTTTTTCATCGCATCTCGTTTATTTTTATTTCTGTCTGAAGAATATTTGAATGGGTACTCCAGTAAAATCAAAGTTCTCCCGAATTTTATTTTCTATAAAACGCTTATACGGTTCTTTTACATATTGCGGCAGGTTACAGAAGAATGCAAACATGGGTGATGATGCGTTGATCTGTGTTATGTATTTTATTTTTACGTATTTTCCTTTTACCGCAGGTGGTGGAAAATTCTCAATAATCGGAAGCATGATATCATTCAGTTTAGATGTTGGAATCTTTTTAAGTTTATTTTCATAAACCTTTGATGCAGCTTCAAGTGATTTATAAATTCTTTGCTTCTCAACCACTGAAGTAAATACGATTGGCACATCTGTAAACGGAGCTATCTTTTGATAGATTTGTTCTTCAAAAATGCCGGTTGTTTTGGTATTTTTTTCAATCAGATCCCATTTATTTACTAGAATTACGATCCCTTTTTTATTTTTCTCGGCAAGATGGAATATGTTGATATCCTGCGATTCAATTCCTTCTACAGCATCAATCATCAGAATCACCACATCGGCTTCTTCAAGTGCTTTAATGGTACGCATCACCGAGTAAAATTCAATATTTTCTTTAACCTTGGTTTTTTTACGTAGTCCGGCAGTATCGATCAACATGAATTCATGTCCAAACTGGTTATAATGAATATGTATGGAGTCGCGGGTTGTTCCAGCGATTGGCGTTACGATATTTCTTTCGCGCCCAATCAGGGCATTGATCAGAGATGATTTACCAACATTTGGTCTACCTACGATCGCATATTTAGGAAGCTGATTTTCATCTTCATCTTCTGGTTCGAAATGTTTGATCACTTCATCCAGAAGCTCACCTGTACCGGAACCTGACATGGATGATAGCGGATAGATATCACCCAGTCCTAAACTGTAAAATGTGCTAGCATCTGTGAGTCGTTGATTATTATCAACTTTATTGACAACCACAAAAACGGGCTTCTGACTGCGGCGTAGTAATTTGGCGATATCATCATCAAGGTCAGTAATACCTGTAACCACATCCACCATAAAGAGAATAACTGTAGCCTCCTCAATTGCGATAACTACTTGCTCACGTATTGCAGCCTCAAACACATCGTCAGAGTGCGCAACATATCCACCGGTATCAATAACGGTAAAATGCTTGTCAGTCCACTCAGCAACTCCGTAGTGTCTGTCGCGGGTTACTCCGCTGTAGTCATCAACTATCGCTTTGCGTGTTTCGGTTAATCTGTTATATAATGTCGACTTACCTACATTTGGACGTCCTACGATTGCTACTATATTGCTCATTATTATTAGTATTTAGTAATTAGTACATAGTATTTAGTACTATTTACTACGATTCAAATTTTATTTATTTGCCCAGCGTATTGTTAAGGGCATTTTAGTTGGTTAGTAGTTAGTAGTTAGTAGGTTAGGTGGTTAGTTGGTTAGTTAGTTAGTTAGTAGTTAGTTGGTTAGGTGGTTAGTTAGTGCTTCGTAATTCGTAATTCGTATCTCGTAATTCCTAATCCCTATTCTTACTATTAAAAAATAATTTCCAACTTACTCCAATCTCCTATCTCCTATCTCATATCTCCCATCTCATATCTCCTATCTCAATACTAATCCTCATACCCAAAACTCTTCAAATAGTTTTTCCGGTTTCTCCAATCTGGGATTACTTTAACAAACATTTCTAAAAAGACCTTTTTTTGAAGAAACTCTTCCATGTCTTTGCGGGCATAGGTTCCAACTTTTTTAAGCATTTCGCCAGCTTTGCCGATGATGATATTTTTTTGAGAATCACGTTCTACAATAATTTCAGAGCTTATTCGGATGATCTTTGCCTCATCTTTAAAAGCAGTAATGATTACTTCGGTGCTGTAAGGAATTTCTTTATCGTACAGTTTAAATACCTTTTCACGGATTATTTCTGAAACAAAAAATCGTTCATTCCTGTCAGTAAGTGTGTCTTTATCGTAGTATGCTGGATGCTCAGGTAGGTTATCCATAATGAATTGCATCACTGCGGGTACATTATGGTCATGTAATGCTGAAACTGCAAAAATTGCTTGTGGCTTCAATTTTTCATCCCAGTACACTATTTTTTCCTTTACCAAATCTTCGTTTGATTTATCGATTTTGTTGATTACTATTGCAATAGGTGAGGTGGTTTTGGCTAGTTTTTCAAGAACATCGTTTTCGTCATACTTTTCATTGATATCTGTTACAAATAAGATGATATCTGCGTCGACAAGAGAGCCATTTACAAAACTCATCATCGATTCCTGCATTCCGTAAACCGGTTTAATCACTCCAGGGGTATCAGAAAAAACTATTTGCGAGTCGGGCTCATTCACGATGCCCAAGATGCGATGCCGCGTAGTTTGTGCCTTTGGAGTAACTATGGATAGTTTTTCTCCTACAAGAGCATTCATCAGGGTGGATTTTCCAACGTTTGGTTTTCCAACGAGACTAACAAATCCGGCTTTATGCGACATGTAAAATTTATTTTAAAATATATTTGCACCGCAAAGAAACGAAATATATCTTTGCAGTCCAATTTAAAAGCAATACAGCACGTACTTTAAGGCTTAAAATTGTCACTTTTCGGGATTAAAATCCTAACAAATTTGAGCTTAGCTCATGGGGCTCATAACCCCTTAAAATTATGATACAGTGCGGGATGGAGCAGTTGGTAGCTCGTCGGGCTCATAACCCGAAGGTCGTCAGTTCGAGTCTGGCTCCCGCTACCTGAGGAGTTTAAGTTATAAGTTGTAAGTTGTAAGTTGTAAGTTATAAGTTATAAGTCTTACCTACAACCTATAACTTATCACTTAAAACTCAAAATGGCCCGTTCGTCTAGGGGTGAGGACGCCAGATTTTCATTCTGGAAACAGGGGTTCGATTCCCCTACGGGCTACGAAAAACCTCATTTCTGATATCAGAAGTGGGGTTTTTCTCTTTTGAGTACCAAGTTGAGTACCAAATCAATTATTTTTTGTAGATTTGATTATGGGACTTTACTATTCTCTGAACTTTCACAAACCCGTAAAGGAGTACCAAAAGAACGATGAACTCACCGTCGTTGTTAACTATTATCACGATGGTAAAAAGTTAAAGATAAGTTCTGATGTAAAGGTTCAACTCAAAGATTGGGGAGGGACCTCTACAAATCCGATACAGAAATCCGATAATGACCATAAATCGAAGAATATTCTTTGTAAATCACTCCTATCGGAGGTTGAAGGAATAATTCATAAAATCATTATCAATGGACAAAATCCAGAAGTTTCGTTGATTAAACAATACCTCAAACAGGTTGAATATAAAAAAGTAACTAAAACACGAAAGGATGTTGAGTATTCTGTATTGTTTAAAGAATATGGTAAACAGTTGATGGAAGATGTGGTAATATCCCATAATTACAAAAGGAATGTCATCAATAGTCTAAATCAAATAACCTACTTTATAAAAGAGAAGTACAATGGTATCTTTTTTTTAGTTTCAAACTTTGATGAAGATTTTCAGAATGAATACAAGAACTATTCGGTTGAATCCCACCAAAGGAATAATGTCACCATTCAAAAACATATAAAACACTTAAATGGATTTATGAAGTGGTGTTTGAAGAATAGATATGTTGATTACCCTTTTACGACTATCAAAATTCCAACCAATACGGATAACGAGGTTATTTATCTATTAAGAGATGAAATTGAAAACCTTTTTCATTTCACTGATTTTGACTACAACTCTCCCAATCATCTTACTTTTACCAAAGAATATGTTTTCGATTTCTTAAAGAATGGTAGTACAACGACCTATACCAATTTGGAAGTATATAAAGATATGTTACTTTTTGGGTGTGGGGTGGGTTGTAGGTTCGGTGATTTAGTTAATCTTCGATTAGATAATTATGAGTTTGGTGATAATCGTAGGAACGGTTACTTCATTTTCAGAATGGAGAAGACCCATAAACAAGTTAAAGTACCGATGAATAAACTCACCTTTGAGGTTTGGAAGAAATACTCCAGTAATAAAAAGAGAGAGGATTTTATTTTCCCACGAACATCACACGGTAATCCGATTTCCAACCAAAAGATGAATGAGAACCTAAAGGTTATCGGAGAGATTGTGGGGTTGAATCGTTTGGTTCGTAAACCGATTTTCAATTCAGACAATTCAGTTAGATGTAAGTCTTCAAACTAATGTTCACCAGAGATAGTTAAAATTAAGTCATAAATTTAATCTTTGCAACAGGTGTTGCTTTCTTCTTTTTTTCATTGTTCTTAGTTTAATTAAATGTCGTTTTTCGAGTATCTCTTGGCCGCGTCCAAAA
>CAMDKO010000064.1 GCA_945901155.1 Pedobacter schmidteae | reverse complement strand
TGCTGTTTTTTTCTTAGGTGTTTTCATGGTTATTCAAAGTTAAAGATTTTGAAAACACTCCCTTAGTTTTGAACTAATTCAGTCCACTTTATGCTGACGATTTACAACTACCTTATTATGGTTAAATGATATAATGGATATAAGAACACCCTATATCTTGACTACCTTATTACCACCTACTTTACGGGATGTAGGGTCGAACGAAGTGAGACCCGTAATCAATTAGAACCGACAGGAACAGAGTGGATGTCGGATAATACCCGTCAGGATGACCCGACCGAAGTGAAACGAAGGGAGGGATTTAATTGATAGTGTTAGGTGTGTAATCAACCACATCAATACTCATACCTGTAATGGTATGATTGAATGAACGAGTAAATCTACTTACACTCCGTTTCTTCTTCTTGTAGATAGACCAACACTTGGGTTGATTGAATATGGTTCCTCTTGGGGTAAGGTAGTTGTTCTTAACCAACCAATCACTTATCATCTTGAAGTTCCATCCATCCACTTCGTGGAACTTGGTGATAATATCAAACAACTCCTGTTGGTAGTTAGTGTATGGTGGAACCCAAAGGTTAGGAGAAACTAATTGAACGGATAATCGTAATGAATAACCCTTACCTTGTAGTATGTTTGTAGAACCTTTTATTACGGTGGAATAGTTGCCAACGGGTACACTTTGGTTTGATGGTTTCCATCATTAACCCTTAAAAAAATGTCATGGAACAGAAGCCAAAACAATCTACAGAGAAATCATTAAAGCCATTCTTAGTAAGACAAGGAGACTCTTTTCTTCAGAACAAAAGATAATAATCGTAAATTTTTAAAAGAAAAAATCTTACATTTAAACAAGTACATTGTCCACTTTCTTTGACGATATACATTAGTTTAAAAGTATTTTATGAAAAATGTTATTTTATTTTTTGCGGTACTATTCATTTTAACCGCATGCTCAAGTGTTAAGAAAGTAAATAGTAATAAATGGATAAGCCTCTGGGATGGCAAAACATTGAACGAATGGAAATTCAGTGAAAAACCAGGTACGTTCTCTGTAGTTGATGGGAGCATCATGGTATTCGGTCCACGTTCACACCTCTATTATGTGGGGCCTGTGGCTAATGCCAATTTTAAGAACTTTGAGTTTGAGGCAAAGGTAATGACCACTAAAGGATCTAATTCGGGAATCTATTTTCATACGGAGTACCAAGATCAAAATTTCCCTGACAAAGGATTTGAAGTACAGGTGAATAATTCTCATACCGACTGGAAAAAGACAGCCGGATTATATGATATCTTAGACACTAGAGACGTTATTGTTAAAGATGATGAATGGTTTACAGAAACTATTATCGTTCAAGGGAAACGCATCATTACTAAGATAAACGATAAAATTATAACAGATTATACGGAACCTGAAGCTTACGTCCCACTTAAAAATCACCTAAACAGAAAAATTGCTACCGGAACATTTGCACTCCAAGGTCATGATCCAAAGAGCAAGGTGTTTTTTAAAGACATAAAGGTGAGAATATTACCAGACTAGAGTGTCTGTTCATGCTGACTATTAAAACAGCCCAGACCTTTAGATATTCCTAATTATCATATTTTTACGCGGGGACATGTGCGATACATTTACATGGTGTTATTTGAAAATTAAACCAATTTTTCAAAATTATAAAGATTGTGGTGAATACCCTTCCGTTCAATATGATGTAAGGGTATTCACCAGTATTGCCGTAACAAACAGGCAACCTAATAAACAGTATTGTTGCCCTATTCAGAAATTGAATCATTTCATTTATAAAGGGAATGAGTTAATCGACAATTCGCTCAAATAAGCAATTAAATAGGCTGAACGCATCTATACCTAATATATACTTATGAAACCTGTAGTACAAATTTCGCTTGATTTAACAAATATTGACGAGGCACTTGAAACTGCCGCATTGGCCATGAGGGCTGGAGTTGACTGGCTGGAAGCAGGCACACCGCTAATTCTGGCAGAAGGGCTACATGGCGTGAGAGCATTGCGTAAAGCCTTTCCTAATGTGCCTATTGTTGCAGACCTTAAAACAATGGATGGGGGATATCTTGAAGCAGAAATGATGGCTAAAGCCGGAGCAACACATGTGGTGGTTATGGCAAGAGCCCATGCTGAAACTATTAAGTGTGTAGTGAATGCAGGCCGGGATTTTGGAGTGAAGGTCATGGGAGATAATCTTGGCTGTGAAGATATGATAGGGGCAGCTAAATGGTTGGAAGACCTGGGCTGTGATTATGTTATTCATCATATCGGTTATGACGAACGCCGCGGAATTGCTGCGCAAGGAAATCGCATGCCTAGTCCTCTTGATCAGCTTCGCGAAGTAGTGAATGCAGTAAACATTCCTGTTCAGGCAGTTGGTGGATTAACATTAGAACAAGCAATTCGTTGTCCAGAATTTGGAGCGCCAATGGTTGTTCTTGGAGCGCCTTTAACAATTGATGCTGATGCTTTCAAAACGGCTGATGGTAATCTGGAAAGCTCGCTTCGTTTAATCTGCGAAAAGATACATGCCTATGGGGATGTAGCTATTGGGAAAAAATAAAATCAGTTCAATAATTTTTTTATTAAAAAATATGAAATCAGCCGCTGTTGTTAACTATGCACCTGAGAAAGGGTCAGTTGAAATTCGGGAAATTGAAAAGCCAACAATTGGTGATAATGATATATTGCTCGAAGTAGCCAATGTAGGCGTTTGTGGCAGTGATCTGCATCAATGGACAGCAGACCATAGCTGGCCAGTAAATTATCCTGTTGTTCTTGGACATGAATTTGGAGGATTTATTGCTGAAACAGGCAAAAATGTAACCAAATGGAAAGAAGGTGACAGAGTGGTTAGTGAAACTGCCGCGATCATAGATATGAATAGCCCGATGACAAAAATCGGATTATATAATCTTGACCCTTCCAGAAAAGGCTTTGGATATGGCGTAAATGGTGCGATGACCCGTTATGTTCGTGTCCCGGAACGTTGTTTACATGGAGTGCCTGATCAAATTTCTTTTGAGCACGCCTGTCTTACTGAGCCATGTTGTGTAGCATATAGCGCTGTTGTTGAAAACGCACGACTTAAGCCAGGTGATCGGGTTGTTGTACTTGGTCCGGGAACAATTGGGATCCTTTGTGCAGCAATGGCAAGGCTATGCGGTGCAGAAGTTGCTATTGTTGGATTAGAATCAGACAAGCATCGTTTAGAAATCGCAAAACAATACGGTTGTGAGGCATTCATCGGAGATGCTACAGAATGGGCAATGAGGCGTGACGGGCTTGGTGCAGACTGCATTATTGACGCAGCAGGTGCAAGTATTACCATGAAGATGGCGATGGCGCTGGTTCGTCCGAATGGGATTATATCAAAAGTTGGCTGGGGTCCTCAGCCACTGGGATTTTCTTTGGATCCTATCATTCAGAAAAACGTCAGACTTCAAGGTAGCTTCAGCCATAACTGGCCTATTTGGGAGCGTATTATCGCATTAATGGCGAGCGGAGCATTGGATGTAAGTCCAATTATTGGAGGGGTGTGGTCTATCCATGACTGGCACACAGCCTTCGAAAAAATGCATAAGGGCGAAATAGTGAAAAGCGTACTTAAACCATATTAAAACTGATGCGATTAAAAGATAAAGTTGTCATTATAACAGGAAGTACAACAGGAATAGGAAAAGCCATAGCGGTCCGTTGCGTAGCAGAAGGAGCAAAGGTGGTCATCAACGGACGGAACAAGGAGGCAGGAGAAGCCGTAGTGAAAGAACTGGGTGAAGCAAATGCTGTACTAAGCATTGTCGATATTTCTCTTGAAGATGCTCCACAACACTTAATCGATGCGGCATTGAAGGCTTTTGGGAAGCTCGATTCAATTGTGAATAATGCGGCAATGATCGTTTCCTCAGATATTCACAGTACCGATTCTGCATTTCTTCGTCAGGTTTTGGAGGTAAATACCGTTTTTCCATTTGCACTAACCAAGGCTGCTTTGCCACACCTTAGAAAAACACATGGATGTGTACTCAATATCGGTTCCGTAAATGCATATAGCGGCGAACCTAATTTGCTTCCTTACAGTATTTCAAAAGGCGCAATGATGACAATGACCCGTAACCTTGGTGATACACTTCTTCGCGAAGAAGGAGTACGGGTGAATCAGATCAATCCGGGCTGGGTTGCTACCGAAAACGAAACTATCCGAAAACGTGAGCATGGTCTTGGAGACGACTGGTATAAGGACGTTCCGCGAGTTTATGCACCTTCAGGCCGAATTTTATGGCCAGAAGAAATTGCGGCCGGTGTTGTATACTGGATCAGCGATGAGTGCGGTCCGGTGTCGGGACAGGTAATGGATCTAGAACAGTACCCTTTTATAGGCCGTAATCCGCCTAAGGATGCCTCAATACTTGATAAATAATATTTCAAAATAATTGCTATGCCAAAATTAGCCGCATTCCCTAAAGCGTATATCACTCCTTTATGTAAAGGAAGCATGGGTCTATCAGAATGGATAGAATTAGCATCAAAACTAGAGATCGAAGGATTAGAGTGGTACGCCGGGTTTTGGGAGATGGAAGATGAAAAAAACTGGGCCAAATTCCGCCGCCAAGTTGAAGATCATGGGAAACAGATCCCGATGATGTGCTGTTCTCCGGATTTTACACACCAGGATGCTGCCTTCCGAAAAAATGAGATCGAAAAACAGAAAAGATGGATTGATATGACCTATGCTCTTGGCGGTTCTTATTGCCGTGTGCTATCAGGACAGAAACGTCCAGAGATTGCTGTAGATGAGGGTGTTAAGTTAGCAGCTGATAGTATAAATGCCTGCTTACCCTATGCGCAGGAACGTAATATCACGCTTATTCTGGAGAATCATTATAAAGATGATTTTTGGGAATACCCTGAATTTGCACAGAAAATGGACGTATTCTGCAAGCTTGTGGATAGTATAGACCATCCTTTTTTCGGGGTCAATTACGATCCAAGTAACACCTACCTTGCAGGAGAAGATCCTGTTGAACTTCTAAAAAGAGTTTCGCATCGTGTAGTAACTATGCATGCCAGCGATAGGTATCTCAAGGAAGGAACGATCGAAGACCTGCGCAGCGAAGAAGGCGGTGCTGTGGGATATGCAAAAAGACTGAGTCATGGCGAGATTGGCAAGGGGCTTAATGATTATGATGCTATTTTCACAGAACTGAAGAGAGTTGGATTTGATAGCTGGATCAGTATTGAAGATGGTGTAGATGGAATGGATCAGCTTGAAAGAAGTGTGACCTTCCTTCAAAAAAAGATCGCACAACATTGGCCCATGGCATAATATAAAAACTACCAATGCTGAGCAGCCCTTCCTCCATTCCGGTATATTGCTTTGGTGAAATTCTTTGGGATGTTGCCGGATAGAACACCCCCCGGAGGCGTTCCTTTAAACGTAGCCTATCACCAGAAAAGCTTAAGGTATCTACCTATTCTGAGCAAAGTATTGAAGAACTTACAAAAAGCTATTTTGAAAGATTGAACTCCAATGTAGTATCCTTTGTAGTTGATAAAAAGCAGATGTCAATTGAAGATTTGGAAGTCGTATTAAAGGAACTGAAAAACAAGCTTATTTACCTGCTTAAAATAGATGCACCCATAGCAAAAGCTTATTGCCATAAAGTATTTACTTAATTTTAACTATTCTTTAAACCATTTTTGGTTAGATTTGTCCAATTAACCAGCTTGTAATTAATATTCCCGCTATTTATTAACCTTTTATCAAACTAATAGGCGTTCTGTTATTGTTTTATATACCAGATGCATCTAAACAGAGTTGTTTATTAAATCAAAGATTATACATCATTAAAATAGAATAAAATGAGAACCAATATTTTAAAATTTACAAAAATCGCCTTAATCACTTTTTGTTTTATGGTTTCATCATTAACGGTAACACAAGCTCAAAAATTAAGTGATGTTCAAGACGTTAGCGTTTGGGCATCAGCTGTGAAAGTTGATGGAAAGCATAACGAGTGGGAAAACAACTTTAAAGCAATGAACAAAAGTACAAACTTGACGTATACCCTTGCTAACGATGCGAAAAACTTATACTTAGCAATTCAATCAAAAGATGTGACCAATAATAGTAAAATTTTGTTAGGTGGCATTAGCTTAACGGTCAACCCATCTGGTAAGAAAAATGATAAGGAAGGCTTTAAAGTTATTTATCCGGTAGTTGCCAGACGTAGACCAGGTGGTGCACCGGGTGCTGGTGGCGGTGCTACAACAGGAGTTAGAGTACAGGGTGGTCCGGGTGGTGGTGGTTTTGGCCGTTTCCAGGATATGAGTCCGATGCAGAGAGATTCAATGCAAAGGGCCATAGCCAGAACGCAATTAGGCGGTGCCAAAGAAATTAAAGTTTTTGGTTTTAAAGATATTCCGGATAGCTTGATTTCCATTTATAATGAATACAGTATTAAAACGATTGCATCAATCAGTGATGAGGGAGTTTTTATGTATGAACTTTCCATTCCACTGGAATTATTAGAAATGTCGGCTGATAAGCCTAAAGAGTTCTCATACAACATTAAGCTTAATGGCTTACAAATCAATTTTGGGGGTTTTGCTGGCGGGGCTAGACCCGGTGGTGGTGGTGGTGAAGGAGCTCCGATGGTACGAGTTGAAGGCGGTGGCGGAGGTGGCGGAATGGGCGGCGGAATGGGAGGTTTTAACTTCCAAGATTTAATCACTCCGACAGATTTTTGGGGTAAATATATTCTAACTAAAGAAAATTAGAATTTCTCATCAAGAATTATGAATTTAATAACTAGATCGGCGTATCTGTTGCGCAAAAAATATGCTAAAATTTCTCTGTTAACATTAATTTTTAGCCTTACAATTGCTCAGCTTTTTGCGCAAACCACACCGAGACCACCAGCTACATCGCCTCAGCCCATTCCGTTGAGACAAGTATCGGGTGTAGTTAAAGATTCGCTAGATCAAACCGTTATTGGTGCAACGGTAACCTTAACATCTACTGCAGACACGCTTAAAACTTCAACCAACGAAGACGGGATTTTTATTTTCAAAAATGTAAAATCCTGGGTTTTTAAAGTTCAGGTAACTTCTTTGGGCCATGTTAGAAAAGTGATTTCTGGTAAATACAATGATGCTACCGCCCGAATTACATTAGACCCTATCATCTTAAAAAATGATGAGAAGGTATTAAGTGAGGTCGTTATTAATGGTACCCCATCTATTGTATATAAAACAGATACTGTAGAGTATCGGGCCAGTGATTATGTGGTAAGGAAAGGTGCTACTGTTGATGAGCTATTGCAAAAAATGGAAGGTGTTCAAGTGGGTAATGATGGTTCGGTAACTGTAAATGGAACAGCTATAGCTAAAGCACGATTAAATGGCAAAGATATTTATGGTGGCGATGTTGCTACCGCGGTTCAAAATTTACCTGCAGAGATTGTCGATAAAGTACAAATGGTAGATGATTATGGAAATACTGCTGCCAGAACCGGAGTTAAAGATGGCGATCCAACCAAAGTATTGAATATTACAACGAGACAAGATAAATCTGTTGGTAATTTGGCAAGGTTAAACGGAGGTATTGGAACGCTCGATCAATATGAAGGTAGTGCAAACTTAACCCGTATCAATAAGAATCAAACCATCACCGTTAATACAACTTTACTCAAAACTCCAAACGGAATTGCAGGTCAAAATGCAAGTATTGGCCGTTTGGGTGGAGCCTCTAACCGGGGTGGAAGAAGTGGTGCAGGTGTTGGCGGTGGAGGTGGCGGAAGTGCTACAGGAGGTACAAACTTAAGAACTGCGCCAGCATTTACTTACCGAGATAAATTCGGGAAAAAGATAGATTTTTTAGCTAATTATAATTTTAATTACACCGATAATAACACTCAAACCATTAGCAGATCGCAAGCAATCAGTACTTTAGGAACAACTGACTCTGACCGAGATGCTAATATTGTATCCAATAATAAAACACATACCATTGGTTTTGAAATAGAATATGCCATTGATAGTGCCAATTATATTCAGTTTTCTCCTAACCTAAATTTTGTCAATTCGACAAGTTTGAACACGTCAACAAACTTTCAAAAAGGCTTGATCAATCAGGATCAAGTTAATAACAATAACAATAGCAGTACCCGGCCAAACATTGGCGGAACGGTTGCTTATCAACACATTTTTAAAACTCCTTCAAGAACTTTTTCTGCCGAAGCTACCATTAGGCAACAACAAAATAACAATGAGGATGAACAATTAAATCTTTTCACTTACAGAAATGTTAATCAATTGTTCTTAGGTGATTCTATTCTTAATCGCTTAATTGATGTCAGAAACCTTCAAAAAAGTACTCGTGGTAGTTTAACTTATACCGAACCTTTGGGGAAATTATCTCGTTTAGAATTTAATACGAATTTAGAAAACAGAGGCTATACTAATAGTCGGCTAACTAGTGATATTGCGGCTAATGGAAATTTATCCCTCTTAGATACTTACAGTAATGTGTTTAACTATTCTTTTACTCAATACCGAAACTCTATTAATTACAAATATGGTAATAATACAAGTTTATTTAACTTCTCTTTGGGTGTAACCGGTGTTAACACTTCTTTAGTAGGAAGCAGTACTAGTGTTGCATCTAGAATTGATAAACAAAATTTTAGAATTATACCCATTGCTCGTCTTCAATTAAGACTTTCGAGTACCCACAGAGTTTCATTAAACTATAATGGCAGAGCTATTGAGCCCTTGTTTAACCAAATTCAACCTGTAAAAGACGTTTCAAATCCACAAAATGTCATTGTGGGTAATCCCGATCTGAATGTGGCATTTGCACACAGTGTAAATACTCAGTATAGTAATTACATTGCTAATTCAAGAATTAACTATGAATTAAGACTAGGCTCTTCGTTTACAGAAAACCAGGTAGTCAATAATGTTGTTGAGATTAGAGATCCTGCTGCTTTTGGTATCTTTAAAAATGAAACGCGGTACGTAAATTTAAATGGTAGCAATAGCACTATTGCCGACTATTCTATTTCAAAGCAATTAAGCGATAGAAGATATAACCTTAGTTTTTTTGGGAATGTAATCAACTCAAACCGTGTTTCGATGAGTAATAACCAAATCAATAGCTCAAAAACCTGGGGTTTTAAGCAAAGTTTTGGTCCGCGAATGAATCCTAAGCCTTGGTTTGATATAAATCCATTCGTTTCATACGATTTTAATAAAATAGATTTTTCTTTAGCCCGCTCTAGAGATGTTATTCAAAAAATTTGGGCATTGAGTGTAGATGGGAACATTTATTTTGCCAAGCAATACCAATTTGGGTATGCAATAAGCAAAAATTATGTAAGTGGTATTGGCAACAATATAACGAACAATCCCTTGATTATTAACACGATGCTGCAAATGCGGGTGTTTAAAAATAAGGGCTCTCTGCAATTAAGAGCCTATGATTTGTTGAACCAAAACAACTTTATCAACAGAACACAAAATGATTTAGGATTTACAGAGACTTTAACCAACCCTAACAGCCGTTATATTATGCTAAACTTAAGTATGAATTTACAAAAATGGACAGGCGCCGTAGGAAATAATAACAGACCTCTTATTAGAAGAGGTGATGGCAGCTTTGTGAACTAAACATCACAGACCCAGAGATTGGTCAGATTAAGAAGGCTCACCTAACTGATTTAGGCCGTCTATTTTCATTCTTCAACCTGCAGTTCTACGCTGTTAAAAAATATTTTTATAACTAAATTATTAACTTTGCACCATGCAAGTTCATATTTTAAAATCAAAAATTCACCGGGTCAAAGTAACTGATGCAGATCTAAATTATATAGGCAGTATTACCATAGATGAAGATTTAATGGATGCTGCAAATTTATTACATGGCGAGAAAGTACAGATTGTAAATAATAATAATGGCGAGCGATTTGAAACTTATACTATTCCAGGAAAAAGAGGAAGTGGTGAAATAGTTTTAAATGGAGCAGCAGCAAGAAGAGTGATGCGCGGCGATGTCATTATTATCATTGCCTATGCAATTATGGATATCGAAGAGGCTAGAAACTTTAAGCCAGCCCTTGTATTCCCAAATGAAGAAACCAACAAACTGAATTAAAGAGGCATTTGCAATATTCGCTTATATGGGTGGTGTATTTCTACTCGGTTTGGTATTAAGTTTATATATGGCTTTAAAATACCGTTTAAAGGAGCTGAAATAGGCTTTCTATTGGGGATCTATATGAGTTTTTGAAGAGGATGAGATGAGTCGATTGATCTCATCCATTTCATCAGTACTGAGGTATCTCCACTTTCCAATTGGGATATCAAGTTTAATATTCATTATTCTCACCCTTTTTAGCTTGGTTACCTTAAAATCAAGGAACTCACACATCCTGCGTATCTGACGGTTGAGACCTTGGGTAAGAATGATTCTGAATTTATTTTTGTCGATCTGCTCCACTTCACACTCCCGGGTTATCGTATCTAGAATTGGCACTCCACTTCGCATGTTCTTAAGAAATTCAGTGGTGATCGGCCTGTTTACAGATACCAGATATTCCTTTTCATGGTTATTCCTGGCGCGCAGAATCTTGTTCACAATATCACCGTCGCTGGTGAGCAGAATGAGCCCCTCACTGGGTTTATCTAACCTACCAATAGGGAATATGCGTTTTGGAAACTTAATGTAATCAATAATATTATCCTTTTCGGCCTTGGTATCAGTGGTACATACAATTCCGATAGGCTTATTAAAAGCAATATAAACTGGCTTTTCATCAGGTTTAGACACTAATTTCCCATCAACTTTAACAATATCACCAGGAATAATCTTGGTCCCCATTTCTGGAACACTCCCATTAATGGTAACCCTGTTTTCAAGTATCAATTGATCAGCAGCTCTGCGTGAGCAATAACCTATCTCACTCAGATATTTATTTATTCGGGTAGTATCTTCAGAAGTCATTTTTACGGTATTCCATTTTACAGCACTAATACCTATTCAATAAATCAGGCAAAGCGTATTTCAGTAAATTAAATTTCATCCATCATGCATCCAATAGGAGCTCCCGGAGGTGCAACAGGATGAAGTGTTGGTTTTGCCTTTTCAGGAGATTTCATACGGTCCAAGGTAAGGATCAAATAACCTTTATACGTGGTATCTGTTGTGGCCTTTAACTGAGCTGCTGCATATATTCTCAAATCTTCAAGTGATTTATGGATTTGTGCTTTGGTGGCGAATGAAGCATCATCATTGACAGATGAAGAAAGAAGGTAGGTAAGTAGCAACTGCTCATTCTGCTTTTGTATCATCCCCTCCATCCCATTTAGTCGGGGTGATTTCCATGTTTTTGCTATTAGTAAGCCCATCATTTCATCTACACCTAAACCCTTATTTGAACCCTGGTATTGTACCATTCTGTTCATGCGACTTGCATTGAACAAAAAAGAAAGAGGCATATCAGCTGCTGACTCTGCTGCAGCCAGCGGATCAAATACCAGCCCAGTTCTTCTATTAAACAACTCTTTGGAAATGCTATAACCTGACGGACGGGGAGGAATCAATTTGACAATACTTTCAGGGAGTGCTAATGTTTTGGGATCCATACAATCAACAAGTGCTTTTAAAGCTTCGAGCTGAACTTCTTTAGAAACCGAACGCGTTACCATTTGCCCATCTCCTTTAATTGCATAGGAATAATACATTCCACCAACCTGTTTAGAAACCGCCTCAACCTGATACCTGTGGAACAAGTAAACTGGAACCAATACGTCCTCAAGCATGGCCATTGGTGTACCCTGCGGTATATTATTTAATCCAAATTTTGAAAGAGCTTTGGAACGAATATTCATCACATTTTTTAATTCCTTTACCGGATCATTTCCATTATCCCATAAATGTGCTTCAGGATGCAAACCCGCTGGATCACGCGCATCTCTGTCTGAAATAAATGTAAGGCCCTTTTTAGCCGCATCACTTAGTATTTTATTCAGAGCCTCGGCTTCATTAACCCCTTTTGGGAACTGTGAATAACCATATTGGATACTTACTTTATCCCATTCACCAATTTCATTAGTATAAGCATTAGTCAGATCAATTTCATTATTGGCATTTAATGAAACCATAGGTGGCGGATAATCCATTACGCTAGCCCGGCTCTGAGCGCTCGAAATATAGTTATGCATTAAACCGATGGTATGACCAATCTCATGTGCCGACAATTGTTTCAACCTCTGCAAAGCCATTTTCAGCATTTTATCATCGGCGGGTAGCGCATTGTTTTCAAAAGGAGCCAATAAACCCTGAGCGATCAGGTAATCCTGTCGAACACGTAAAGAGCCCAATGTTACATTTCCTTTAATGATCTCGCCTGTCCGCGGATCTACAACAGCATCGCCATAACTCCAGCCTCTTGTAGAACGGTGTACCCAATTGATCATATTATAGCGCAAATCCATTGGGTCGGCTGTTTCAGGAAGTATTTTTACCTGGAAAGCATTGATAAATCCGGCAGCCTCAAAAGCCTGATTCCACCAGTTGGCTCCTTCTAGTAAAGCACTTCTTATAGGCTCTGGAGTGCCATTATCAAGATAATAAACAATCGGTTTAATAGCTTCGCTCTTTAAAGCCAAAGGATCTTTTTTCTCCAAACGGTGACGAACAATCATGTTTTTTTGAATAGCTTCATTCACCGGACTACTGTAATCAAAATATGAATTCGTGATGTATGGAGAACGTGCATCATATAGTCTGGTTTGAAAATTAGTATCGGGCAATTGCGCAAACGAATGATGCACTCGTAGGGTAATGGCTTCGGGTACCGGAGTCACACTATTTACAAAACTCCCGGTTTGCCCATCATTATTTATGAAGGTCAGCGTTGTTTCAAGCTCCGTATTTAAAGGAAAATTCTTGCTTCTGGGCAAATACATGGCAGAACGACTGGCATCTAAATTATATG
>CAMDKO010000063.1 GCA_945901155.1 Pedobacter schmidteae | reverse complement strand
ATTGCCACAAAATTTGCAGATAAATAATTGCTGTTTTGAGCAACAGCCGTTAAAGCAATGCCTCTTTCCTGTATTTTTTTGACTGAACCCTGATCTGCAATATCAACAGATTCTGCAGGCACATCCGAAATCTTAAGTTCTTCCTTTACTTCTTCTGATTGCAATGCTAATAATACAGGTTTGATCTTATCTGTTTGAACGAGTACATTCACCTTCTTATTGAAATCTGCACCACTACTTACCCACCAATGCAGCAGCTCTAGCTCAGATTTTGTTAGTTGTGACTGCTCTATTGGAGGCATATGATCTTCGTTATCTTTTGCCAAAAAGATCCTTTTGATCAGTTCACTATCATCAACCTTACCGCCAACAAGAACGAGACCGCCTTTTCCACCTTTTAAGATAAGATCAGGCATATCCAATCTCAATTTGCCTTTTTGCTTATCCGGACCGTGGCATTTATAACACTTAGCTGTCAATATTGGCCTAATGACATCATTGTAGGCAAGAGCTTGATTGATATCAGGTATTGGTGCTCTTTTTGCAGTAATTGCATCATTACCCTCACTTGAAAACGCTTTAACGAGATAATCTGAACCATGGGTGATTGATCCGCCTAAGTGCCCAGTTATGATGATCAGTAATACCATCAATCCGCTGATCCAAATACTATCCTTATTCCTTCTGTTTAACCCATAGGCAAGAATCGAAATATTGGCCACTGCAATTCCAAACCATTTATGATTAGAAACAAGATCTCCATCATAATCTCCTGAATTTGAAAGCAGGTAACCACTGATGCAGGATACTATTGCACTAATCATTCCCCAGAATAAAGCAATGCTCACTGCAGAAGATAAAGATTGATATTTCTCCTTTCTAGATAGCCATTGAAAAAGTGCAGCAAGCAATAACACCCCAATAGGCATGTGCACCAGAACAGGATGAAACCTTCCAATAAATTCAGTAATATTCTCTAAAATAACAGTGCTAATAATCATTCAATAGAAATAAAGGATTAGGAATATCTTTTTCTGAGCACCTGCATCATATGCACATTTATTTCCCATTGATTGCCTAAAGGCTGTTTTGTATACGGCAAGGTGGGCATATAATCAGGAGGTCCAAATTCGGTTAGTATGGTTACTAGCTCTCCATTCTTCTTCTTTCTTTCTACAATCTTATCCCACCATTCAAAATGCTGTTTAACTACAGGCTCCCATTCTGGTGCACGCGGGTCATTTACCTGCGGACCTTCCGGGTGTCCAATTCTTGCATGAATATGATCTGTTCTACTCAATGCCATTTCAACCGTTTCTTGTTGATCTGCCAATAAGCTTTCATGAACATTACACCAATGAGATATATCTAAAGTTAAACGCAATTCAGGGAAGCTCTCAATGAATTTTCTTGTAATATGAGCCGCAAATAGCATTCTACCTCTATGAGTTTCATGACAGATCAGGATTCCAGTTTCTTTTGCAAGTGCCTGAGTATGCTCTATAAACTTTTTATTATCATCAAAACTAAAATGATCCCTTCCTGAATGGTTGTTAATATACAGTGGCCTCTGAATATTTTGCCTGGCTGCCGCATCAATCATTTTCTTGTAAAATTCAAGATGTTCCTGTGGATTTGACTGAGATCCGCCACATAAAAACCCAATTTCAAGATCATGTTTTTTCAATGCGGCAAATATATCATCCTGAGCCTTTTTGTTATTTGTTGGCCACCACAACTCTATCCCGTCATAGCCTTCCTTTTTCACTTTGGCGCAAAAATCATCCATCGTTCCTTGGAAACCCCAGCTGGTAGCTAGGATCTTTAATGCATAATTTTTATTGGTTTCAGGAATGGGTAAAGGTTGATTAGCAAATGATTCCATTGATGAAAATAATAATGCCGCTGAGCTAGCCGCAGTGGTTTTTATGAATTCTCGTCTATCTTGTTTCATACTATTGAATCGGAGCGAGCTGAGTTTTTAAGAAATTATATCTGTTATCACTTTTCCTCCTACATCGGTTAAACGGAATGGGCGACCCTGTGATTCATAGGTTAATTTTTCATGATCAAAGCCTAATTGATTTAATATAGTAGCCTGAATATCAAATGCTTCTGTTTTTCCACTTACGATATCATAACCGATCTCATCAGTTTCACCATAAGAAGTACCGCCTTTAATTCCGCCGCCTGCCATCCACATATTGAATGCTCCAGCATGGTGATCTCTGCCTTTGTAAGGCATATCTTTACCTTCGCGGTTTTCCTGCATGGGTGTTCTGCCAAATTCGGCGCCCCAAACAATCAGCGTTTCATCCAATAATCCTCTTTGTTTCAGATCCAGAATTAATGCCGTTATCGCCTTATCTACACCACGGCATTTATTAACCAGACCAATATCTACTGAGCCACTGGCAGAATTTCCATGAGTATCCCAGCCCCAATCAAAAAGCTGAATATAGCGCACACCCTTTTCAACGAGTTTTCTTGCTAGCAATATGTTATTTGCGAAACTGGTTTTACCTGGCTCTGTTCCGTACATCTCATGAATATAGGCTGGCTCATCATTGATATTCATAACCTCAGGCACTGATATTTGCATCTTATAGGCCATCTCATATTGCGCAATACGAGAAAGTATTTCAGGATCCTGATATTCCTCGTACTGGTCATGATTTATTTTATTGATAGCATCTATTGAAGCTTTACGCAAATCTCTATCCATCCCATCAGGATCTTTAATGAATAATACCGGATCGCCTTCTCCCCTACACTGCACTCCCTGATACACACTAGGTAAAAATCCACTACCCCAAACGCTTTTGCCAGCATCCGGATTATTACCACCTGAAGTTAAAACAACAAAACCCGGTAAATTTTTATTTTCAGATCCCATACCATAAGTAACCCATGATCCGATGCTTGGTCTACCTAATCTAGCTGAACCAGTTTGCATTAATAACTGAGCTGGTGCATGATTAAACTGATCAGTTGTAACTGCATTAAGCATCGCTATATCATCTGCTACTGTAGAAAGATGCGGTAAGTTATCAGATAACCATAGGCCGCTCTGGCCATATTGTTTAAATTTTGCTTGTGGCCCTAGCATTTTAGGAACACCGCGAATGAATGCAAATTTTTTACCTTCCAGTAATGATTGCGGGCAATCCTGACCATCTAACTTGGCTAATTCAGGCTTATAACTGAATAACTCCAACTGGGAAGGTGCGCCTGCCATGTGTAAATAAATGACAGATTTTGCTTTACCGGGGAACATCGGCGAGCGCGGTGCCAAGGGATTAGATGCATCAAACAAACTGCCAGAAGCATTTGAAGAGCTGATTCCGCAGCTACCCAACAATGAACCTAATGCCAAAGCTCCAAATCCCATGGCGCTTTCCTTTAAGAAATGTCGCCTTGTATGCTGTTGCAGTGCAGTATGTTCTGCTTCCTTTAACAATCGTTGAATCAGTATTTCATTCTTCATTATCAAAATATTTTCGCGTCATCCAAAAAATATCATTACGTTAATATCTAAATCATTCTCTAATTCTGCTTTTTTGCCTGAAATAAAGAGAACGTTTAGATCTAATTTTTATTTAGCCACTCGTCCATGTTCAACATGGCTCCTGCAACTATTACCATTGCTGCTGTTTCGGCATTGCTGCCTTTTTCTAGTTCTTTCAGACCAACAATTGCATGCATAGCCTTCTTATCCTTTTTAAATTTATTTAATGCTGTAGTATACAAATCAACAAGTGCTTTTTGCCTGATTGGTGAAATAGGTTTATACATCATCATTTCATAACCTTTCTGAATCTGCTTATTTGCTTCCTTACCTCCTATTTTCTGCATCCGGAAAGCTAGGTTTCTGGCAATAACATGAGAAGTAGAATCATTTAATGAGGTTAAGGCCTGTAAAGGAGTATTGGTTCTTATTCTACGTGGGATACAGACTTCTCTAGCTCCTCCATCAAATGTCATCATAGATGGATAAGGTGCTGTTCTTTTTAAATAAGTGTAAAGTGCTCTTCTAAATTGATCTTCATTCTCACTCATCTTCCAAACATCGCCGTTGTATGGAGAACGCCAAATTCCTGTGGGCTGAAATGGCATGACACTTTTACCATACATTTTTTCACTCAACAAGTTACTAACCTCTAGCCCCTGATCTCTCAACTGTTCAGCTGATAACCTTATCCTTGACCCTCTTGCATAAAATTTATTGTACGGATCTTTTTTGATCAGCTCCTCATTCACTTTAGAATCTTGTCTATAGGTTGCAGATGAAACGATATCTTTTAATAATCGCTTAATACTCCAATTATATTCATTCATGAATTTCCATGAAAGATGGTCGAGCAATTCTTTATGAGTTGGCGAAATACCCTGTGATCCAAGGTCTTCAAGTGTTTCAGCTAATCCATATCCAAATAGCTGTTCCCATAAACGATTCACCATTGTACGGGCAACTAAAGGATTTTTCTTGTCGGTTAGCCATAAAGCCATTCCCAACCTATTCCTGGGCACATTGGGTGGCAGTGGATTCATTATATCCGGAACATCAGCTTGAACTGCCTTACCTTTAACCATCCAGTTTCCTCTTACAAAAACATGGGTAGCTCTGTTTTGTTCCTTATTATTTTCAAACATGATTGGAGTTGCATCTACTTTGGCCTGCATCAAATAATTAAAATCCTTATAAGCAATGTCATACCCTGGTTTGCCTTTGCCAGGAAAAGTCTGATCAAATTGAAACCATTCAAACTGAACACCAGTTTCATCAAGGGTTTTTAGGGCGGGGCTATAATATTTAAAATATAGATTATGTTTCCCCTTTACATTAGGAAAGGCAGTACTTATTACCTTCCATTCGCCATTTGTATTAGACAATGGAATTGTTTTTACCAATTGTCCATTTAAGCTATCCAAGTAAATAAACCATTTTCCAGCATCAATTTTACTGTTATACCGAAACATGAGCTGGTTTTTATTCTCCAGAACTACATTTTTTAGTCGACAGGTCCCTTTATTACGTAAGCCAGCATACCAACTACTGATCAGAGCTCCATTTACAAATTGATCACATTGCAGAGAATTAATTGTTGGCTGCCATGTTTTGAGAAAGACCTGATATTTTTTTGCTGCCGCCTCCGAAACATTACTTTTTAACCATCCGATCAATTGATTGAACTTTATACTATCTGCAGTATTATATTGACGCAACACCGGATATTCAGACTGAGTATCTTCATCGCGACTATTGTTGAAAAAAGCAAGGAATTTATAATATTCATCGCTTTTAAAAGGATCATAAGGGTGACTATGGCATTGAACACAGTTAAAACTTGTACCCATTACTGCGGTCCAGGTGGTATTTACCCTATCCATAACAGCAGCAGTCCTGAATTCTTCATTGTCTGTGCCTCCTTCATCGTTGGTCATAGTATTACGATGAAAAGCAGTAGCAATATACTTAGCATCATCAGGGTCTGGCATCAAATCACCTGCAAGCTGCTCAATTAAAAAATCGTTATATGGTTTATCTGAATTAAAAGCATTGATAAGCCAATCGCGGTATTTCCAAATATTTCGAGCACGATCTGCTTCATAACCCCTTGTATCAGCAAAACGGGCAAGATCTAGCCAAAGGCTGGTCCACCTTTCGCCATAACGTGACGATGCCAAAAGATCATTAACAAGGTTTTCATAGGCCTTTTCAGAATTGTCTTTGAGATATTTTGCTGCAATTTGTTCTGAAGCGGGCATGCCTATAAGATCTAGGCTAATTCTACGGAGCAATGTTGGTTTATCAGCTTCATTTGAAGGCTTCAACTTTTCTTCCTCCAATTTTTGATAAACAAATTGATCTACATCATTTTTTATCCATTTAAAACTATAATCAGGAACATCCTGTTTTTTAACGGGGATATAAGCCCAGTGCTCGCCCCATTTTGCTCCTTCCTTAATCCATTGACGTAAAATAGTTATTTCGTCCTTTGAAAGTGCTTCATGCTTATAAGGCATCCTTTCATTTGGATCAGTATGTGTTATTCGTTTGATAAGTTCGCTTTCATCTGGATTTCCTGGAAGTATTGCAGGCTTTCCCGATTCAGTTTTCCCGAGTGCTTCTTCCTGAAACAACAAGCTGAATCCTGCTTCCTGCTTCACACCACCATGGCATGCAATACACTTTTTATTGATGATAGGTTTTACCTGAGTATTATAATCAACCTCAGGAGCAGGTATTGCTAATTTATATAACAGCGCTACTATAATTAGTAGCGAAGCTATTATAATGAGTTTTTTTGAATAGAACAGCTTCATAGTACAATAGTTACTTTAAAGATATAAATTCCTGTTTAAAATATGATCCTACTGAGCTGAAACTCGAAAAAAAATATTCAATTACTACAAAAGCAAAATCGATTCGGAAAATATTATGACCCCTATCGGAATGAAAAAACCTGACCAGATTGAGCAAGCATTATTCAAAACTCGTACTGTGGTCCATTCTGATTAACAAAATTAAAATGACTGATCTTATTGGTTTGTTTGACGTATTTTTAAACAAAAAATTGTAACAAAGCATTAAAACTACTATCTAAAAATCAATCAAAAATCAATCAAAAAAAATGCTGAGTATCCGGAATATAGTTAAGCAATATGCCAATCATCGTGCTTTAGATAATGTTTCTATTGAGGTAGAAAAAGGGTCTATATTCGGGCTCTTAGGTCCGAATGGTGCAGGCAAGACCTCACTTATTCGTATCATCAATCAAATCACTGCACCCGATTATGGAGAAATATTTCTAAATGGTGAAAAACTTAATCCATCACATATTTCAACTATTGGCTATCTTCCTGAAGAGCGTGGATTGTATAAAAAAATGGAAATAGGTGAGCAAATGCTTTATTTGGCTCAGCTCAAAGGGCTTTCAAAATCGGATGCTATAGCTAGGATTAAATTATGGTTTGAAAAAATGGAAATTCAGAGCTGGTGGAATAAGAAAGTAGAAGATCTGAGTAAAGGGATGCAGCAAAAAGTACAATTCATTGCCACTGTTGTTCATGATCCTAAACTTATCATCCTAGATGAGCCCTTCTCTGGATTTGATCCTGTAAATGCTCAACTTATTACCAATGAAATACTTGAATTGAATAGTAAGGGAGCTACCATCATCTTTTCTACACACAGGATGGAGTCTGTTGAACAGTTATGTGACAGTATTGCATTAATACATAAATCGAAAAAAATACTGGATGGAAAAGTTAAAGATATCCGGAACTTATACCGAAATAACAGCTATCACATCGCATTTACCGGAAGTATCACTACTCCAACAGATCAAATCTTCAGCATCAATAATGAAAAGGTTGAAGATGGCATAACGCATCTGACTATTCAAATCAATCCAAATTATTCAGTAAATGATCTGCTTAATTTTTTAATTCCTCAAGTGCAAATCACTGAACTTTCGGAGATCATCCCTAGCATGAACGACATCTTTATTCAGAACGTAAAAAATTAACTCAACATCATGAACAAAACATTACTCATAATAAAAAGAGAATATTTCAGCAGAGTTAAAAAGAAGTCGTTCCTGATCATGACCTTCCTTGTTCCGATGCTTATCATTGGAATGTATGCCCTGATATTTGCTTTATCAATGAATGGAGGAGATAATAATCCAACCGTAGAGGTAATAGATGAAAGCGGAATATTTCAAAAGGGATTTGATAATAATAAGTCTGTAAATTTCGAGATCTCTGAATTAAGCTTAACTGAAGCAAAAAAGAAGGTGATAAATAACGAAGATGCATTTGTACTTTATATTCCAAAAGATATCAACACCGGAGGAAGTATTGAGATGTTTGCACAGAAAAAAGCCGGTTTATCTGTGATCAGCACCATAGAAAGGCAGTTAAACGACCAAATGCGCATCAAACTATTGAAAGATGCCGGAATTAATTCAGAAACCCTTGATAAAATTAAGCCTAGTTTATCTGTTGTTTCTAAAGAACTAACCATTGAAGGTGAGAAAGACAGTAGTTCAGGAGCTGCTATGGCAGTAGGCTTTGCTGCTGCAATATTGATCTATATGTCACTATTTATTTATGGCATACAGGTTATGAGAGGTATTATTGAAGAAAAGACTAGTAGAATTATTGAGGTAGTAATTTCATCTGTAAAACCATTCCAGCTAATGATGGGTAAGATCATTGGAATTGGTTTTGTTGGCTTAACTCAATTCTTGTTATGGATTGTACTTTCAGCGAGCTTGATGACTCTTGCCACCACCATACTATTTAAAGACAAAGTTGAGCAGGTAAGATCAGAAATGCCTATGAATAAGCAGGTGGAGGCCGTTTCAACTAATGGTCCGGGTATGGATATTGTCAATGCAGTTCAAACTGTTCAATGGACTTATATATTACCAGTTTTCATTATATTTTTCTTTGGCGGGTATATGCTTTATTCCGCTCTTTTTGCAGCAGTTGGATCAGCAGTTGAAAGTGATACAGAAACCCAGCAATTTATGCTGCCCATTACCCTGCCCCTACTATTTACCTATATCATGTCATTTAGTTTTATAGTAAACAATCCAGATAGCAGTTTATCATTCTGGCTTAGTATCATTCCTTTTACTTCACCTATTGCCATGATGGTTAGACTACCATTCGGGGTACCAAATTGGGAACTCGCCCTATCCATTTTTTTATTGATCGGCGGATTTATATTTACTACATGGGTAGCATCACGTATTTACCGGGTAGGTATTCTGATGTATGGAAAAAAGGTGAGTTTTAAGGAGTTGGGTAAATGGTTTATGTATAAGGAGTAAGGTTTTTGGGGGGGGGAAGCTGAAAGGTAAAAGCTAAAAGCAAAAAGATGAAAGCAAAAAGCTGAAAGCAAAATCCACCTATAACCTATAACCTACAACTTATAACCTATAACTTATAACTTATAACCTATAACTTACAACTTAAACACCAATGAGCTCCATTGCCATAATCGATCTGGGTACCAATACCTTTCATTTGCTGATTGCTGAAATCAATGAAAATAGGCCGAAAGTTATTTTTCAGGAAACTATTGCAGTGAAACTTGGCGAAGGCGGTATGAAAGATGGTATGATTACTGATTTGGCCTTTGATCGTGGAGTTTCGGCCATCAGGCAGTTTAAGACTTCCATTGATCATCATGGAGTATTTCAGATTAAAGCTTTTGCAACATCTGCTTTACGATCTGCTTCAAATAGCAAAACTTTTTCCGAAAAAATAGTAAAAGAAACCGGAATAAAGATTGAAATAATTGATGGAAACAGAGAAGCAGAATTGATCTTTTCTGGAGTTCGCGCGGCAATCAACATGAAAGACCAAACCAGTTTGATCATGGATATTGGCGGTGGAAGTGTTGAATTTATCATTTGCGATCAAGATCAAATATTCTGGAAAAAAAGCTTCGACATCGGTGCTGCTAGGCTTATGGATCAATACCACAAATCAGACCCAATTTCAGAAGCGAATATAAGTGAACTTCATTCCTATCTGAATTCAGTACTTAATGATCTGAATACTCAATTGGGTATTCATAAACCCAAACAACTGATAGGTTCGGCAGGTGCATTTGAAACATTTGCAAATATGCTCGACCCGGAATTCAAAAGTGGATTTAAAAACCCGGAATTCAATATTGATCTTGATCAATTTGAAAAAATATCAAAATTCATCATTGGAAGCAATCATGAAGAACGGGCTGTGACTGCTGGAATTCCAGCGGTAAGAGTCGATATGATTGTTGTAGCAACATTATTAACGGGCTATGTACTTAATCTGTATCCGTTCAAGGGTCTAAAACTTTCAACATACTCCCTGAAAGAAGGAGTATTATTTGAAATGATTGATTGATTGACCTCGAAAAAGATCAATCAACAAACTTGCATAATTCTTGATATAAACGATGAGTTGGTAGTCCCATAATATTAGTGTAGGAGCCAATAATCTTATCAATAGCAATAAGTCCAATCCATTCTTGAATGCCATAAGCACCTGCCTTATCCATTGGATGATAATTTGAAATATAATATCGAATCTGCTCAGAATTAATGGGTTTGAAGAATACTTCCGAAACTTCGAAAAAGCTTTTAATCTGATGATCTTTAAGCAAGCTTACTGCAGTAATAACCTCATGCCTCTTGCCCGACAAATCTGAAAGAATTTCAAAAGCATGATCTTCATTTTCAGGTTTACCCAAAATTTTCCCTTCAAGTAAAACGATTGTATCGGCTGTAATAACGATCTCATCCTTTATCTCTTCATCAAATGCTCTGATTTTTTTTTCTGAAATATGAACTGCTATCTCTGAAGGTGATAAATTGGAAGGATAACTTTCATCAACATCCTTTAGTACAACAGTGAAATCAATTCCCATAAGTTTTAGCAATTCCTGTCTGCGTGGCGACTTAGAAGCCAGTATTATAGGAGGGAATTTTTTAATCATCGCTTTAAAATTTCAGTAAAAATAAGAAAAGCGGCCAGAAGCCGCTTTTCAATTTATAAAATATAAGTTTAATTAATCTCATTCTAATCTGACGTTCTTCTATAATGACTTGATAAGCCTTTTTTTGCTCCTCATTCAAAAAAATAAGCATTATATTATTTTCTTCCTGAATGGGCATCATTAGCAGAAGGATCTACATCGGTCCATAAGTTCTGGATCTTTAAAACCTTCTCAACGATATCTCTTACACATCCTTCTCCTCCATTTTTTGAAGAAATATACTGTGAAATTGCTTTTATTTCTTCTGCGGCATCCAGCGGGCAAACCGCAAGACCAGCTAGTTTCATAATCTGTAGATCGGGAATATCGTCGCCCATAAATAATACCTGATCAGGACTAAGGTCATTTTGAATCAGGTAATTAGAATAGACTTCAAGTTTTGAGTCAAGTCCCAAAAAAATGTCCTGGATTCCTAGCCCCCTTAAACGATGCTCAACGCCTTTTGAACGCGCACCAGAAAGAACTGCTACCTTAATTCCCTTTTTTACTGCTAGCTGCAATGCATAGCCATCCTTAATATTAAATTGTCTGAGCTGCTCTCCAGATTCAGTCAAGAGCAAAATGCCATTAGTAAGCACTCCATCAACATCCAGAATAATTGCTTTAATATGGTTGAGTTTTTCGAGGAACATGAGGTATGAATACTGTTATCAGTTGTCTGTTATCAGAAATGAGTTGATTAGTTGGTTAGTTATTAGTAGTTGGTTAGTTACTAGTTATCTGAAAAAATACTGCTGATTTCAAATTAGCACCACACAGTCTTTGTTCTTTGCTCTTGGTTCCATTTTCTGTTGTCTGAGGTATGAGGACCCGATAGCTATCGGGTGAGGTATGAGGATTTCCGACTTCTGACTTCCGACCTCAGACTTCAGACTTCCGACCTCCAACTTCCGATTTCCTATTGATTATCGCGCCATTCGTACACCCATGCAGACTGGATCTGTTCCAAATGACCTTCATTACTTTCTTCGCGAGTACCTTCAAAATTAGGCAAACTTAATATCCACTCCAGAAGATCAGTAAATCGGATTCTATATATCTGGGATTCACCAAAACCATCTCCGAACTTTTCATACAGTCCCATAGCAATATCTTCGTGATCTTTCCAGTGAATTGGTAATTCAAATTTGTCGTTTGCCATTTGTAAGCTTTATTAATGTCCTAAAAATTGATGCTGATTGGGAAGTGTTACTTCAATATTACCGTCAATAACTATACACTGACAACCCAAACGAGAATTTATCTGCGGGTTTATAGCCCGATCAATAAAATCTTCTTCTTTATCTGATATTTCCTGAAGGAAATCCATCCCTGAATTGATATAAACCTGACAAGTACTGCATCCGCAAACTCCTCCACAATTATGTTGTAATTCTATCCCATTATCAAGACAGACATCTAAAACCGATTCTCCCTCAGCGATGGGTAACTCCAAAGATGACTTTGCAGTTTCCTCAAAATTGATTGTTAACTTAAAAATGTTCATTGTTGTAAAAATAGCATTTTATATTAAGCCTTGAGATCGCTCTTGTAAATTGACTATGCTTTGACTTAATTTTTGATAGAGATCTTTCAGCTCCGGTTTTGCAGCCAGCAAATCAAGATGAACATTGATTGTTGACTGATCTCCACGTATTGCAGGGCCAGTTTGCATTGTGATCGGATCATTTAACTGAACTTTATTGGCAGTTTCATTGATTAACGGTAGCAAAAGATCAAAATCAAGATTTTGTCCTGTCAGTAATTCTTGAGATAATGAAAAAAGATGATTAGTAAAGTTACATGCAAATACTGCAGCAACATGCAGGACTTTTCTCTGCTCAGACCTTAATTCAAAAACCTTTTCAGATAATCTATCCGCAATAGCATGAATAATTGATGCTACCTCAGGAGTATTACCTTCAATGGCAATTGGAATTTGCCTGAAATCAATTGATTTATCCTTTGATAAGGTTTGCAAAGGATAAAAAACGCCAATTTTAGAGGATGAACCCTCTAAAGCATCAATACCAGTAGTTCCGGAGGTATGAACAATCAACTTGTCGTTAACCTTTAGTTCATGAGCCAGTTGCTTTATGGCTTCATCTTTAACAGCAATTATGTAGAGATCAGCATTAGTTTCGAGATCAAACAGATCCGAAATGGGTTCTGAGGCCAAGGTATCTGCCAATTCACGAGCATGATCAATATTTCGGCTCCAGACCTGAACAATATTCTGACCTGCCATTTTAAATGCCCGACCCAATTGAGTAGCTACATTGCCACTACCAAGTAATACTATATTCATCAGGCTTGCTTAATTTCCTTGTTTCTTCTGAAAATGGATAATAAAAATCCGATAACCATAATAATCGTACCGCCCCAGAATAAATTAATGTAAGGGAACTCAATTGCTTTTAACACCACCCATGTTTTTTCAGGCTTAGGCTTTTGGTATACCATTAGCTCTAACTTATTTCGGTCAGGGAAGACATTAGTAAAACGAAATTTCAACCCTTTTTCATCAACTTTTTTACCAAAGTCAAA
>CAMDKO010000062.1 GCA_945901155.1 Pedobacter schmidteae | reverse complement strand
GTCCCTCAGCGGAGAAAAATAATTGTGCTTAACCGCATTGCGCGGCATTGGACAGGGCGTTAATTTTAAAAGCTTCCTTAATACAAAAAATCAAAGCCCTGTACGCAGCCGTTTGTGGGTGAGCGTTCATAACCCCCACTAACGTTCATTTTAGTACCCTGTCAGATTTTGACTAATGAAAATTAATACCCAATGAAGCAGAATATCTGCGCGGTGGGATGAAAGAACGGCGGTCCAGGAGTATGGCCTTGAGGGCTGAAGCTTCGTTATTTCTTGAAGTTAATCAGTATTTTTATTGTTTTTTACAGGTCTTCGTGGTCTCAGCGCAAGGGCGCTTCGGCATTGGTGACTTTTGTTTCAAGACAAAAGACACAAATAATCTTTGCTCCAAAGGAGTCCCTTGGACCACAGGCAAAAAACAAATTTTTATCAAATAACTAATTTACCCAATGCTTGGTGGTACCCACCAAGCACCTATAATTTCACTCCGCTCATAGCCGCGGGGGATTAGTCCTTTTTCTGTAGCCCGCCCGGATGAATCCGTTCGGACGGGCAAAAAAGAACCATGCCGAGGCGGTACGACGAGACCATGAGTGCCTTTAAAAAACAATAAATAAAAGCGAATAATCCTACCGCTGCGCCTGCTGCTGCCGAAGGGCAGCTTTCGGCATGAGTTTTTTTTTAGCCCTAAATAAATTTCTTTATCCGTTATACAAAGCGTCTTTGCGTCTTTGCGAGAGTCTTTTTTTCGTATACCCAGAGCTAAAATTATGTCAAGAACTACAAAGGTCCCTCAGCTGCCGAAGGGCAGCTTTCGGCATGACATTAGATTTAATTTATTTTTTTAGGCGCTATGGCTTGTTGTATGGTATGATAACCAAGTGCATGTAAAGAGTAATAATATTATGCTTTTTTAACAAATTCCGATTTTAAAGCCATCGAACCGAATCCGTCTATTTTACAGGAAATGTTATGGTCGCCATCTGAGAGATGTATGTTTTTTATTTTTGTTCCGGCTTTTATTGGTTTGGGTGAACCTTTAACAGGAAGGTCTTTGATGACCATAACTGAATCTCCATCTTTTAACTCATTTCCATTTGAATCTAGGACTTTAAGAATATCATCTGTTTCAACGGTTGACTCTTCACTCGGTTCCCATTCATGGAAGCATTGTGAACAAATCATTCTATTTTGATCAGGATAGGTAAATTCCGATTTGCATTTTGGGCAGAGTTGAGTATCGCTCATGACTTGGTAGTTGATTCGCAAAGATACGAAAAAACAGGGGGCTGATTTTTTAAAATTTGAGCTAATCTGTATTGCTGGGCTTACATTAACCAATTAATTATATTAAGTCAATCTGGTTTATTGAATTGAAAAAATCAAGTAAAACTTAATTCCTTGTGTTTTTTAAAATAAAATCTACAATTGGCATTGGGTCTTTTAAACTATGTGGATGATGACCTATTCCCTTTTTGATAATCAATTCAATCTCGCCTCCGGCCTCTTTGTAAACTGCTGCCAGTTTATACGTATTTTCATCAATGGGTACAACCGTATCGGCATCACCGCAAACACTTATCAGAGGAATTTTAGCTTTTGCCAGTTTAACGCAAGTATTAATAGGAATGTCTTTGAATTCTTTTACTGTTAATTCAGTCAAACCATATGCCTGCAGACATTTTAGCCAATCATTTTTTGAGCCTTCGCCCTTACCTAGGCCTCCGGGCCAACTTTTAATGTCGCAAACAGGTGCGTCAGCATAGATGCAAAAAACTTTATCTGTATTTTCTGAAGCCCAGTTGTAGGCATCCAGACCACCTCTGCTCATTCCTTCGAGCACAGTTTTTTTATTTAAACCGAAGTTTTTGATTAGAAATGCATAAAATGCATTTAATCGGTTTACCGCTACTTTGTTACCATATAGATCAACAACATCAACATACACCACATGAAATCCTTTGTTTAACAAGACGATATCCGTTTGTGGTTCATGCCCCCAAAACTGTGTACGCCAGATCCAATTTTTTGCTTTATTTGACTGATTAGGAAATACAATTTTGGCATCAACACCATCAAATTTAAACTCAATGATTTCAAATCCATTCCATGTAGTTGAAATCGGAATTTTTAGAGCCAAAAGTCTTTGGGATTGCTTATTTGCTAATTTTAATCTTGATTCTAGACCAGCATTCCCAGCTGATGTGCTGGCAATAAGCATGGTTAATATCATTAAAAGCTTATAGGTTAAACTGCTAAAATATCTCATTATTGATTTTTATATTTTTTTATTCCAGTTAAAACTGACAAAATGATACTTTAATACTTGTTGAAATTTTAAAAGAGGGGGCTAGAAGCTATCTTCTTACAAATGATATTGTGCTATATCTTCTTTTTAAGTTTTGCTGTCAGCACACCTTTTTTAGAGGAATCATCAACTGGTTTACTATTCCTAACATTGGTGTAAATTTTATAGGTTTCTGTCCGTTCTAAATGTTTCTCTTCTATTATTTCAAATTCAGGGAAGTGTTCATTTATAAAGTTCCAGTTCATGGTTTGAGGCTCTGTTAATGTGGGCTTGGTATGTATATCAACCATTAACAGAAACAATCCATTGTTCTTCAAGGTTCTTTTTATTTCATTGCATGCACTTGCTATATTATCCACATGATCCAGAGAATTAAATGAGCAAATTACATCAAAATAGTTATCAGGGAATGGGATATTTTCAACGTATGCTTTGATATAGGTCATTTTATGATCTTTTGCACCCATTTTGATGTACTGTTCTGCTAAAGGATCTAGTCCGATTCTCTCTTTTGCCATTGCTGCCCATTCTAATGAACCTCTTGGACCACAACCGATATCAAGAATAATTTTATCCTTATAAAATTCTTCGGAGAGAGCGAAATTGCTAGTGTAAAAATATTTGTAATGAGAGTTATTATTCAGGTTCTTAGAAAGAAGCTTTACTATTTTCCAATAGCCCAATTCAAAAAACTCTTTGAAGGATAAAGACATAGATAAATTAGAGAATTTAATTCGTAACGCTGATCAAGATTTTTAGAAATATCTTAATTGCCATTTCAATATTGGTCAAATTTATAATCTTTTTTAGTTAAAACTAATCTTAGTTTTAGTGTCAATTACATGTCCGCCATTCAACTATATATGTATTAACTATACAGCAACGAACTGAGCGGAAATAAAAAGGCAGATCACGAAAATTCCGGATCTGCCTATACTTTTGATCTCTTTGATCTTGATTATTATTTTGCTAAAGGAGCACTCAATGCATTCAGGTCCCAAACAACCCGACCACTGCGTAAAGTTAATTCTGCTTCAAGTTTTTGTTTCCCTCTCAAGGCCATTCCACTGGCATCGATGTATCCAAAGTCTCCTTCACGTAGTCTGAATACTGCAATGTCTGCATCGCTACCAACACTCAGGTTACCTAATTCGGTACGTTGAATTACTTTGGCAGGATTCCAGGTTGATGCTGCAATTACATCAGCCAATGGCATACCTAAAACCAGAAATTTAGAGGCCAAGTTTGCCATATCTTTGAAACCGGCATTCATACTTCCGGTGTGCAAATCAGAACTTAAAACATCTGGATGGAAACCTTGCTCCATGGCAGGAACAGCCTGGCTCCAGTTAAAGCTTCCACCACCATGACCTACGTCGAAAATCAAGCCTTTTTTGCGTGCTTCCCAAACAAAGGATTTTACTTTTTTGGTTTTTACATCAACAATTGCTTGTTTATGTTCTAGCATTTTACCGTTTTTATCATATTCCTGATCGTAACGGTATGCATGGGTTAAAATATCTCCTGGGCGTAAATGTTTTAATAATAAATCTTCAAGAGGAAGCGGAGGAAGTGCTTTTCCGAAATCCACCATTACCGGAATGCTAGCAATTTTACCTGCTTCTACTGCCTTGTCAGTTGGCTCCCAATCGTGACCAATATAATGTGCAAGTTTAATTCCAACAACAATATCCTTATTCTTTAATGCCATGGCACTAGTGAGTTTAGCATCCATATCAGTTTCATCCTGCTCATAGGCCTCAGTACCACGCATTCCCCCTCCTACAATATTCATGAATGCAAGTACGCGAGTTTTAGAATGCTCGACAATGTTCTTTCTAAACATGTCAATGTTTTTCCATCCTGAACCACCGGCATCTACAACAGTAGTTACCCCCGCACGGAAAGTGAATCCATCTGGTGGAAGAGCATCCAAACTGTTGCTTAAGTAATTATTCTCGGTACCGTGAAATACGTGTCCGTGAATATCAAGAAGCCCCGGAGTTACATAAAGTCCACTTACATTGACAGTTTTTTTCGCCGAACTTGCTGGAATATCAGCCGCTACCCGAAAAACTTTACCGTCTTTTACAGCTACATCCATTTTGCCATTGATTTTATTTTTGGCATCGATTACATGTCCGCCCTTAAGTAGAAGATCGATTTCTTGAGCGGATGAACCAAATGGGCTAAATAAAACAGTCATTATCAATACTAGGCTTAAGCTAATAGAGGACATGCTTTTATTAGAAGTGTGTTGGATATTCATTTTTTGAAATTTATAGTTTTTTTAAATTCTATTATTTGGTAATAGCTTGTGGAGAATCCCAGATAGGTCCGCTAACACCATTCAGGTCCCAAACAATTTTGCCAGCACGGATGGTTAATTCTGCATCCAACTTTTGCGTTCCTTTTAAGGTATTTCTACGTACATCAGTAAATCCAAAATCTCCTTTTTTAAGACTAAAAACTGCAACATCAGCTTCAGAACCTATACTCAGGTTACCCAGATCAGGTCTGTTGATTACTCTGGCTGGGCTAGCAGTTGATTTTTCGATTACTTCTTCTAAAGTAAGCCCGATATTCAGAAATTTAGACATTACATTAGCCATATCTTTCATTCCACCGTTCATACTATCAGAGTGTAGGTCGGTGCTGATTACATCCGGTTTGAACCCCTGTTTGATAGCTGGAATAGCCTGGCGCCAGAAAAATGCTCCACCGCCATGGCCAACATCAAACAAAATTCCTTTTTTCTGGGCATCAAAAATAAAAGGCTTAACTATTCCTTCATCATCAACTACGGTTTCACGATCTTTTGGTCCGTAAGCAAAAGTATGTGTAAATATATCACCTGGACGAAGATGTTCTAGAAACAGAGATTTAATCGAATTAGTAGGCTGGTGTTCACCGAAATCGACCATTACAGGTACTTTAGCAAGTTTTCCTGCCTCTACAGCTCGGTCAACCTGTGTAAAATCACCCCAGTAATGAGCGGCTTTGATCCCAACTATAATTTTTGGATAAAGCTTGGTAATCATGTAGGATGTCATTTCAGGATTGAAATCAGCTTTATCCTGTTCCTCAAAACGGCCATACATTCCATTTCCAGTAATATTCAAAAGGGCAAGGATACGGGTTTGGGAGCGGTCTATGTTTTGCTCTTTAAATAGTCGGAAGTTTCTCCAGCCTGATGATCCGGCATCGACCACAGTAGTGACACCCGCTCTGAAGGTAAAGGCATCTGCAGGTACAGCAGTTTGACCATCGGCAATATAAGAACCAAGATCATTCCCCTGAAATACATGCGCATGCATATCAATGATTCCGGGCGTAATGTATAATCCGCTAACATCAACAGTTTTTTTTGCTGTATTAGCTGGGATGTTAACAGCAACTTTTACAATTTTACCTCCTGCAATGGCAACATCCATCTTGGTATTGATCTTATTTTTCGGGTCAATAACGTGACCACCTTTTAACAGAAGATCGATTTCTTGAGCACTGACAGTAAAGCTGCCCAAGATTAAAATAAAAGTTAGTAGTGCTAAGTAGGGTTGTCCCTTTTTTGTGGTTTTCATCAAGTATGTGATTTGTAAATTATTCTCCAATATAATGCAAGATTATTAATCAAAAGAATGACATTAGAGATTTGTGTCATTAGATTTCTTGAAAAGGCCATTAGGACTTATTTTATCAATGAATTCGATTTTATAACAAGTTTATTACATTTATATGCCGCAATATATTGGCTTGTAGTATAGTGTTTAACAGGTATCAGTCAAATTTCAATAAAAAAAAATACATAATGAATAAAATATTAATTGGCTGCCTTCTCCTGATTGCGATTTCAATGAATGCATTAAGTCAGGTTAGTGGTTTAGCCGAAGGCCTTATCTCAACTCAGGATCTGTTTAATACTTCAATGAATAGCACTGTATTCTGCTATCGTATTCCATCCGTATTAAAAGCACCGAACGGTGATCTTATAGTAGCTATTGATGAAAGGAATTTATCCTGTGCAGATCTGAAGGGAAATGAAAATATCAATATTGTGATGAGGAAAAGTGCTGATAATGGAAAAACCTGGTCGGCAATCCGGACCATTATTGACTTTCCTTTGGGGATGTCGGCATCAGATCCTTCTATGATCTCAGATAATCAAACAGGTACTGTTTTCTTATTTTATAATTACATGGACCTGAATAAGGAAAAGGATATCTATTATATCCATGTGGTAAAAAGTACAGATAATGGAGAAACTTGGTCAAAGCCAGAAGATATTACTTCCCAGATTAGTAAGCCTGAATGGAAGAAGGATTTTAAATTCGTTACTTCTGGTAAGGGTACGCAAACAGCATCAGGCCTATTATTGCATACCTTAGTTAATTTAAACAAGGGACTTCATATTTTTGGATCTAATGATCATGGCAAGACCTGGTTTTTTAAAGATACCCCGATTATGCCTGCTGATGAGTCAAAGATCATTGAATTAAATGATGGAAGTTGGATGGTCAATTCTCGTGTAAATAAATTGGGGATGCGTGTTGTTCATATTTCAAATGATGAAGGAAATACATGGCTAAGCAGAAATGAAACCAGCCTGATTGATCCGGCTTGCAATGGTTCTATTGTGAGGTATAAATCAAAAAAGTATGGCAATCTTTTATTGTTCTCAAATCCCAATTCAAAGGATGGGCGAAAAAACCTGACCGTCAAGGTCAGCGCTGATGATGGCAAGACATGGACTGCAGGTAAAACGATCTATGGGGGTGCAGCTGCCTATTCAGATATTGAAGTTCTAAAAAACGGGGATATAGGCCTGTTCTTTGAAAAGGAAGAATATAAGGAAAATGTATTTGTTCGCTTTTCTATGAAATGGTTAATGGGGAAATAGATTTTTTGCACTTTATTGTTTAGAATGTTCTTATTCAGATCATTTTGTATGAATTGAGATGATTGCTTAATTTAGTCGTGTTAATAAATATTCTTATTGTTACTTTCTATTCTTCTTCTTTTTTTTTAATTTCGGTTTAAATCAAAATAATAAGTTATGGCTATTTATAAACTTCAGGTTAACGGAAAAACTCTCCAGGCTGATGTTGAAGCAGATACCCCTCTTTTATGGGTATTGCGTGATCATTTGGGATTAGTAGGAACCAAATATGGTTGCGGAATAGCACAATGCGGAGCTTGTACAGTTCATGTGAACGGTTCGGCAACACGCTCTTGTGTTTATCCGGTATCGGCCATTGGTAATTCGCAGGTAATTACTATTGAAGGTCTATCCGAAAAAGGAGATCATCCGCTTCAAAAAGCATGGGATGAGATTGATGTGGCTCAATGCGGTTATTGCCAGGCAGGTCAGATTATGACTGCAGCGGCATTGCTTAAGCAAAACCCAAAGCCTAGTATGGATGAGATCGAAGTAACCATGAATGGCAATATTTGCCGTTGTGGTGCTTATCATCGCATACGTGAAGCAGTTAAATTGGCCAGCACTAAAATTTGATCCATATGAAAAGTACAACAACAAACAGTAGGCGTGATTTTTTAAAAATGAGCGCAATAACCGGGGGTGGCCTGGTACTGGGATTCAATTGGTTTAGCGCTGAAGCCAGTGCGCCTGTAGTTTTCAGTAGCATAGTTGCTGGAGATATTAATTTTAACAGTTATTTATCAATTGCAAGTAATGGTGCCATCACCATTATGTCGCCAAACCCTGAATTAGGACAAAATATTATAACATCCTTTCCGATGGTGGTAGCTGAAGAGCTGGAAGCCGATTGGAAAATGGTAAAGATTTTGCAAGCCAATCTCGACAATAAGTTTGACCGCCAGCTTACTGGTGGTAGCGGTGCAGTTCCGCATTCTTGGAAATTATTAAGAAATGCAGGTGCTACAGCTAAATTCATGTTAATTGAGGCTGCTGCTCAAAAATGGGCTGTTCCTGCCTCTGAATGTACTGCGGCAAATAGTTTTGTAATTCATAGCCGTAGTGGCAAAAAATTAGGTTTCGGAGAGCTTGCTGAAGCAGCTTCAAAGATTCCTGTTCCTGCAACAGTTAAGTTGAAAGACCGGAAAGACTTTAAACTGATCGGCAAATCATCGGTAAGGAATGTAGAAAATCTTAAAATAGTAACAGGCAAGCCTTTATTTGGTTTGGATTTTTACCGTGATGGGATGGTCTTTGCGATGATTCAACGTCCGGAGCAATTTGGAATGAAGCTTAAATCATTTGATGGCTCTATTGCTAAATCAATGCCGGGTATCATTGATGTGGTTTCTTTTAAAAACAATGTTGCTGTTGTAGGTAAATCAACTTGGCAAGTACTCAAAGCAAGAAAAATGCTAAAGATCGAATATGAAAAAGAATTCGCGCTAGAGAGTACTGAAGATCACGATAAATTATTCCTGAATTTGATGGATAATGGTCAAGCAACCGTCAGACGTAAGGATGGTGATGTGGATGCTGCCTTTAAAAATGCGGCCAAAGCAATTAAAGCAGAGTATCAGTGTCCGTTTATTTCTCATAGCCCGATGGAACCTATGAATTTCTTTGCTCATGTTCGCCCAGATGGTGTTGAACTTGTTGGACCAACACAAACTCCAGGTAGAGCAAGGGCCGAAATTTCTAAACTATTGAACATTCCTGAAGATAAGATCACCGTGCAGATAACCCGCTTAGGTGGTGGCTTTGGAAGAAGACTGTATAACGATTTTGCACTTGAAGCGGCTGAATTGTCAAGCATTATTAAAGCTCCAGTAAAATTGATCTGGACCAAGGAAGACGACATGACAGCTGGCACTTATCGCCCTGCGGTACGTTATCGTTTTGAAGCAGCATTAGATGCATCAGGAAACCTAACAGGATATAAATTAAGAGGAGTAGGGATTAATTCAGGTAACCCAACCAGGGAACATAATTTTCCATCCGGTTCGGTTGAAAACCTGTTAATTGATTCAGTTGAACATAAATCGCCGATCACAACCGGAGCCTGGCGCGCTCCAATAACTAATTTCCTTGCTTTTGCAGAGCAGGCCTTTATTGATGAAGTTGCTCAGGCAGCGGGTAAGGACCCGGTTCAATTCAGATTGGATCTTCTTGCAAAGGCAAAGAAATCACCAGTTGGTGATATCCGTTATGATATTAACAGGATGGAAGGCGTTATTAAAATGGTTGCAGAAAAGTCTGGCTGGGGTAAGAAAAAAGATGTTTCACAAGGGTTTTCAGTCTATTTCTCACACGCATCTTATGTAGCCCAGGTTGCTGATGTGGTTATGAGAGCAGGCTTGCCTGTTGTTAAAAAGATCTATGCAGTTTCTGATTGCGGGCAGGTAGTTAGTCTAAATGGAGCTAGCCATCAGGTAATGGGTGGAATAGTTGATGGGCTAGGTCATGCCATGTACAGCAAGTTAAGTTTTAGAGATGGAGCTGCTGATCAGAACAACTACAATACATATCGTTTGATCAGAATGAAGGAAGTTCCTGAAATTGAAACACATTTTGTGGATAATGGAATCGATCCTACCGGATTAGGTGAACCCGCACTTCCTCCAACTGGTGGTGCAGTGGCAAATGCCATTTTTAAGGCTACCGGTAAGCGTGTAAGGAATCAGCCTTTTATTGAAGAAGACGTTTTCAAGACAATTTCATAATTTCAAACTCTTTGTTTTTAACGCCGGCAGATCAAATCTGCCGGCTTTTTTTTGCCTTAAATTAGGGTTTGATTATTTGATTACCTTGGGTTTGTATACTAATTAAATGGGATGGTGATGAGATTGATGAGAAACATCGCCTGACCTTTCTTAGTTAGATTTATGCCAATTTCAAGCCTCAATACGACCATATTTTTCCGGAATAGCAAAACCTGTTATTAAAACCATACCTTTGCAAAATTATTTTCTGAAGGTCTGCTTCTTTATATGCAATCTTCTACTGATTATATAAAAATTGAAGCATGAGAAAAATTGTTGATTACAGAAAGATATTAGGGGTTGATAAAAATGCTGAATTGCAGGAACTGAAAACGGTTTATCGTACCCTGATGAAGAACTGGCATCCTGATAAATTCACTGACTCTGAAGAAAGTAAGTTAGAGGCTGAAGAAAAAAGTAAGACGATCATTGAAGCCTATCATTTTTTAGTCAGTATTGCATCCGAAACTCGTTTGCAAACCATTGAAGATTATAAACTGACAACTACTACTTCAGGTATTGCAGATTTTGAATACAAAAATCAGATTCTGACGGTAAGTTTTGCAGATGGTAGTATTTATGAATATTTCGATGTTCCTAAAGCTGTTTATGTCAAGTTGATTAATGCTGATTCGCCTGGTAGATTTGCCAGAAGACATATTTATGCGAATTACATTTATAGAAGCACCAGTAAATTGGTTGCTACGGCTTAATTCAATGCATGTATCATGTAAGAGTTATTTCTTGAATTGAAATAACTTAACAATGTCCATCACCTTCCATCATTTTGCGGGCATGGAATACACCCGGTAAAATAGCTTCTAATGATTCTTTTGCGCCATTGGGGCTTCCTGGAAGGGTTACAATTAGAGTTTTGCCAATAGCTCCGGCTACAGAGCGGCTCATCATGGCAAGCGGGGTACGCATTTGTCCAAATGTGCGCATCGCCTCAGTAATACCATCAGCATCGCGTTCCAAAATTTCTTTCACTGCACTTACGGTATTATCACGAGGGCCAAGTCCGGTTCCTCCGGTTGTAAAAATGAATTGTATATCATCGGCAACCCAATCTTTGATCTGTTTCTGAATTGAATCTTTATCATCAGGAAGGATCTTGTAATGCACAATTTGACCATTAACCTGTTTAAGCATATCGCAAATCAGTAGACCGCTTTTGTCGTCACGTTCACCTTTTGCTGTTGAATCAGAACAAACCAGTACAGCGCAGGATGGAGATTCTTCAATATAACGGTTGCGATCACTTTTGCCACCTTTCTTTTCCAAAAGCCTGACATTGCCAATCTCGAGCTTGGTATCTACGGGCTTTAGCATATCGTAAATCTCAAGTGCAGCAATAGAAACAGCGGTTAATGTTTCCATTTCTATTCCTGTGCGCCCAATAGATTTAGCTTCGCCCTGGATCACAATTCCTGTTTTGTTTAATATATTCTCATCAAAGAGCTCATTATGGAGTTCTCTGTTAATAAATTCAAATGTGAAATCCATCGCATCAATAGTAACCGGATGACAATGGGGAAGAAGCTGAGGGGTAAGCTTTGCCCCTAAAAAACCTGCTGCTCGAGCCACATCAAAGAGGTTCCCTTTTGGAAGTGCATTTGATTTAATCAGTTCAATGCTTTGATCTGAACAAAAAATAATGGCCACGGCCTTTGCGGTACGGAGGGTAATTTGCTTATGACTGATATCGCGCATTGTAAGTTATAAGTAGTAAGTTATAAGTTATAAGTTATAAGTTATAAGTTATAGGTTATAGGTTGTAAGTTTTATTTGGCTAAGTTAAGATTTTTACGGAATGCTTTCAGTCCTCATACCTCATTCGATAGCTATTGGGTCTTCATACTTCATTTCTCATA
Source organism: Pedobacter schmidteae (assembly GCA_945901155.1). GTDB lineage: Bacteria > Bacteroidota > Bacteroidia > Sphingobacteriales > Sphingobacteriaceae > Daejeonella > Daejeonella schmidteae_B. Next base: position 1,540 of record CAMDKO010000062.1, on the reverse strand, counting down.
CTTCATTTCTCAAATCTCAAATCTCAAATCTCCTATCTCCTATCTCCTATCTCACATCTCAAATCTCCTATCACCTTCATAGCTAAAATTAAAGGTTCAGGATTTTTATATTCAAGTATCAGAAAATTTCTTTGTTTAACTCATAGAAATCGCTTTTAACGCTATTAATTTTATAAAAAATGTGTATTTTGTTCTGCGAATGATGAGTGCTGAGGATTTATTATTGGAATGAAAAAAAATATGAAAATCGGTCTTTTTATACCTTGTTATGTTAACCAATTATACCCCAATGCAGCTATTGCAACTCTTGAATTGCTGCAGAAATTGGGTGCTGATGTTAGCTATCCCTCCAAACAAACCTGTTGCGGCCAGCCTATGGCAAATTCGGGCTATGAGCATCTTACTCAATCCTGTAATGATCTTTTTATAGAGAATTTCTCTGGATTTGATTATGTGGTTGGTCCTTCAGCAAGTTGTGTTTTACATATCAAAGACCATTTACATTCACATGCTGATGAAAATGCAGCTTCAGAGATTAGAGGGAAGATTTATGAGTTAGTTGAATTTTTAACAGATATACTTAAAATAGATACACTGGATGCTTATTTTCCTCATAAAGTAGGGATTCACCAAAGTTGTCATGGGCTTAGGGGTTTATATCTTGCTCAGATGTCTGAACTGGTAGCTCCAGATTTTTCAAAACCCAAACAACTATTAAATATGGTCAAGGGTCTCGAAATAACTGAACTTGAAAGAGCTGATGAATGTTGTGGTTTTGGCGGTTTATTCTGTATCGCAGAAGAGGCGGTGTCAGTAAAAATGGGGAAAGACCGTATAACAGATCATACAAATCATGGTGCAGAGTACATTACATCACCCGATCTTTCTTGTTTGATGCATATGGAGGGAATTCTTCAGCGCAATAACAGTAAGGTTAAGATTATTCATATAGCAGAAATATTAAATAGTTCATCCATAAAGGTATGAAAGGCACACAAGATCACGCAACATTAGCAGAAGTATTCAATAGGGATGAAGACCGTGTCGATTGGCATGATGGCGCACTTTGGTGGATCAGGCAGAAACGCGACCGTTCAGCAAATTTAACTCCTCAGTGGGAAGAGTTGAGAGAAGCTGCCTCAGCAATTAAATCCAATGTAATTTCAAATTTGCACGATTATCTCCTGCAATTTGAAGATAATCTCAAAAAAAATGGGGTCAAAGTTTATTGGGCAACAGATGCCGAGGAGCATAATCAGATTGTTTATAAAATTTTAAGTGATAAGAATATCAATCAGATGGTTAAGAGCAAGTCTATGCTCACAGAAGAATGCCATTTGAATGAATATCTTGCCGACCGCGGAATTGATGTTATTAATTCTGATTTAGGTGAATATATTCAACAAATTGATAATGAGCCACCTAGTCATATTGTATTGCCATGTATTCATAAAAAAAAGGAAGAGATTGGGGAGTTATTTCATGAGCATTTGGGAACAGAAAAGGGGCTTTCAGATCCTACTTTATTGACTCGTGTTGC